>JAJXVW010000050.1 GCA_021781935.1 bacterium | reverse complement strand
AATTATCATAAAATGACGAGCTGGCCGTCTGGGACGCCGTTGGAACTATTGCAGAACCTCTATGAGTTCAGGAAATTGCTCATCCTTCAAATTGAAGCCTACGCAAAAATGACCCTTATCGGTAAATCGGTGCGTAATAACGTGGCGCACTTTCCTCTCAATCATCTCTGCTGTATCTAGCTCTTCTTGCTCATCATCCGAAGAAATGAACAGGTGTAATTCCTGTGTCTTAGACGCCAGATCTTCATCAATCTCGAAATCAAAGAATCCAGGAGCCGTATCCGTCGAGGAGGGATTAATCCATGGAGCAACTAAGATTACCTTGCCGACTTTGACATCATTCTCGCTCAGCCATCTTACAATAAAGCCTCCGCCGCAACTATGACCGATTAAAGTAGTGTCTCGATCAAGAACAAACTGCTCAAACACTTTTTTCCAATTTTCATAATCTGGTCTGAACGGTTCGGGCATTTCCGGAGTCTGAGCAACTACGCCCATTAGAGAAAGTCGTTTCTGAGCCCAGGGGAACCACTGATTATTTGACGCTGCAGGAGTTGCCAAATCAAAGTACTCTTCTTTCGAAGGCATGCCGTGAATTAAGATGGCTGTTTTCATGCTGCCATGATACCTCAAGCGAGTCTGAACCTATCTCAAGTTGGCTGGGGGACTAGGAATCGAACCTAGATTAAGGGCTCCAAAGGCCCCTGTCCTACCATTAGACGATCCCCCAATGTGAACAAAGGCAACTGTACCACTTCAGCGGTAGCGCCGGAACGCCTTCCGCGCGCGTGCTATTCCGGGAAGAGTTCGAGCACGGCTAGCTCAAGCGGAATCGCGGGGATGGGTGCATAGCGGATGCGTTCGGAGGCAGCCAGGAAGGCCAGCAGCGTTTTCTCAGTAATGCCCTTCTCTTTGGCAAGCGCTTCGAGCCCGTCAAATTCATCCGGGCCGAGTTCCTCAGAAAGTGCTGATCTGAAATCAGGTGCGTATCGGATAAGAAGCGTCGAACGGAGCGCCTCGAGCGCGAGCTCGAGGAAGAGCTGCAGGTCTGCCCCGCTCTTGCTCGCTTCTTCGATCGCCGTGAGCGCCTTTCCCCGGTCTCCTGCGGCGAGCGCAGAAATGAGCGCGTGCACTTGCGCGCGCTTCGGCGCACCGGTCACCATCTCCACCGTCTCGCGCGTAATTGCCGTGCCACCGGTGCCTGAACATACGCGCTGCAACACGGAGAGCGAATCACGGTACTACCCCTCCGCAAGCATCGCGATGAGCTCCGCCGCATCCGGATCAAGTTTGAAGCCTTCCTTCTTAGCAACGTTCGATACCACGTCGACGACTCCCGCGCGCGTCGGCTTCTTGAATTCAAACACCTGGCAGCGCGACTGCACGGTTTCCGGAACGCGGTCGAGCTCGGTGGTCGCGAGGATGAACACCGCGTAGGGAGGCGGCTCCTCAAGCGTCTTGAGGAACGCGTTCCATGCCGCCTTTGAGAGCATGTGCACTTCGTCCAGGATGTAGACCTTGTACGGGGATTCAAACGGGAGCGTGTAGACACCTTCGGTAAGCGCGCGTATGTCCTCGACGCTGTTGTTCGAAGCCGCATCAACTTCATAGAGGTCATTCCCGGTGCAACCGATTGCGCGCGCGAATATCCGCGCTACGCTCGTTTTCCCGAGCCCGCGACTGCCGGCGAAAAGGTAGGCATGGCCAATCTTCCCAGCCCTGATGGCTTCGGAAAGCGGCTTCGTAACGTGCGCTTGCCCGGCAACTTCTTCGAACGTTTGCGGACGATACGCGCGATAGAGGGACTCGTGAGCCATGTGCGGACAGTATAGCTTACACGAGACCCTGCGCTCGGATAGCCGTCTCAAGCTCGTGCGCGTTCTGCGCCTCCATAAGCGTCGCGCGCAGCTCCGCGGCGCCGTCGAAACCCGTGACGAACGCTTTTATATGCTTCTTCAGGATGGCAAAATTCTTGCGCGGATAGAGCTTCTCGAAGTCATGCGCAAGTGCTATCAGCGCGCCGAGCTTCTCCGGGAGCGGCGTGTCCTCCGCTTTACGTCCGGCGAACACCCACGGGTTGCCGAACATGCCGCGGCCGATCATGACGCCGTCGCATCCGCTCTCGGCAATCTTCTCTTTCGCATCAGCGAGATCCTTCACATCGCCGTTGCCGAGGATGAGCACTTCGGGAGCGAACCGATCGCGTATCTCGACCGCCTTCTTCATGAGCTCCCAGCGTGCCGGCACGAGGGACATCTCCGCGCGTGTGCGCAGATGCATCGTAACCGCCACCGGTCTCGCTTCGAGCAGTGCCGGGAGCCACGTATCGAGTTCTTCGCGGTTATATCCCACCCGCGTCTTTACCGACACCGGCAGGTCGCTCGCCTCTTTTGCCGCGCGGATGACTGCCTGTGCCGCTTCCGGCGTCTTGATCATCGCGCTGCCGCAGCCTTGACGTTCGATCGCCTTGTCCGGGCATCCCATATTGATATCAACGCCATCAAAGCCGCGTTCCTTCGCGAGCTTCGTCGCGTAGGCAATGTGCTCCGGGTCGCTCGAAAATATCTGCGCGACGATGGGCCGCTCCGCGCTTCCAAACGAAAGATCGCGCATGAGCGGGCTCTCAGAATCCGGCATCTTCCCGATCTCGCGCGTGTGGTAGAGCCCGTCGGCGGAGACGAACTCCGTCCAAAAGACGTGCGGGGCGCCGAGCTTTGCGACGAGCTTGCGCCAGGCGGGATCGGTGACGTCCGCCATAGGCGCCATCACGAAAAAAGGCCGCGGCAGGCCACTCCAGAACGACGGCATGACCGCACTATACCAGGAGATTCAGTTCTTCGGCTTTACGTACAGCTTGCCCGAAAAGCGGGCGTCTACGTACGAGATCGAACCGTTCGCGAGATTGAACTGCCCTTGAGCCGAGGTAAGCGCGATGAATGCGTCGGCCTCGCGCCCGAGCAGGTAGAGCACTTCGGAACCGGACGCGAGAAAATCATCCGCCTCGGTACCGTGCAGGTAGATGCTCGTCACAGGAGACCCGAAGGTCGACAGCTGCCGCGCGAAGTCGAATGCCGCGGGCAATGCGCCGCCATTCGCAATCGTTCCGCCCACAGGCGCAGTCGTCGAGCCGACGATCGGCGCGAACAGCACGAAATCATTCAGGGTCTGGAGCGTCGAAGAGGCGGTCGTGGTCGCAACCATGCCGGTCGTACTTGCGGCGTAGGCCGGCGCGGTCGCATAGATGAATCCGCTCGGGTCAAAGAGGTAACAGGGCTGTGCGCCGCCCGTGGCGGGCGGCGCGGCTCCGCACCAGCGCGCGACCGGCGTCCGCGCGTCGGTTCGTATCGCAAGCGCGTCCAGGCCTGCATGGTAGACGGATACCGCAGCGATTTCGGGATGCGCCGCGAGGATCGCGCGGCGTATCGCTTCCTTCGGCGGGAAAAACGTCGTATCGCGCGGCAGTATCCAGAAGATGCGGCCTTGCAACGCCGCCTGAGCGTACGAGGATACCGTCGGATCCTCCGAGACCACCGTCACCGTGCGTATCCGCAGGAAGGGCTGCCACAGCGCCCATATAATGCCCGCGAGTACGAGTACCCCGAGGACGGCGAGCGCGATCGCGAGGCGTCGCCGCGCGCGCCTGCGTCGCGCAGCAAGTCGCTCAGTCCCCCGGCTTCGTGATAAGGTCTTTGCCGACATACGGAACCAGCACGTCCGGCACGCGGATGCTGCCGTCAGGCTGCTGATAATTCTCGATGAGCACCGCGAGGAACCGCGGGGTTGCGAGCGCCGTGTTGTTCAGCGAATGCGCGAACTGCATGTTCCCCTCCGCGTCGCGGTAACGGATATTCAGTCGTCGCGTTTGAAAATCGTGAAAGTACGAGGAGGAGTGCGTCTCGCGATACCTGCCTTCGCTCGGAATCCAGCATTCGATATCGTATTTCTTCACCTGCCCGAGCCCGAGATCGCCGCCGCAGTTCACGACCACGTGGTAC
>JAJXVW010000049.1 GCA_021781935.1 bacterium | reverse complement strand
TTCGGGCTGTGGCCGCTGGCGGCGTCCAAGGGCGACCCGGCACCCGCCCCCACCGATCTCGAGAGCGTGGCGAGCGGTCATGCGACTGACGCCGTACCGCTCGCTCAGCACGCGCTCATCGACGCGTCGACGACGCTGATAGATCAACAGGCTCAGCGCAATCGCCAGCACCAGCATCCCGAACAGGACACCTTGCTGGATCGCCAAGGAACGCCAGGACGCGTACAGCGATGAGCGTTCGCGGCTCAAGGCGAGGATCAAGGGCTTGTCCATGCGGGCCACGGGCCGTCGCAGAGCGGATTCCTGTCTTCCTATTTCACGCTCGTCGGAACGCACGGGCTCCATGTGGCGGTCGGCTCACTCTGGATGATCTTCATGCTCGTCTCGGTCTATGAGCGCAAGCTTACGCGCACGAACGTGCGACGGCTGACTATGCTCGCGCTCTTCTGGCATTTCCTCGATGTCATATGGATCTTCATATTCACGATCGTGTACCTCCTCCCATTTATCGTATGAATCCGTACCACGGCACTCGCGGCGCATATGTAACGGGCTTTGCCGGCTCGCTCTTGTGTACCCTGGCAGCGTACTACCTCGTTGCGGCGCACCCTTCTTCCCGGGCGTTTATCCTCGCGGCGGTCATCGCGCTGGCGATTTTCCAGTTCGGGATCCAGCTCGTTCTTTTCCTTCACCTCGGTCGCCGGGCGAAGCTCTGGAACGTGATGGCGTTCGCGTTCGCATTCATCATCATCGCGATCGTGGTCGCCGGGTCGCTTTGGATTATGCAAAACCTGAATGGCCGCATGATGCCCTCGCAGGCGCAGATGATGCAATACATGAACAACCAGGATTCTCTGTAAGCATGCCGAAGGACTACTACGAACTTTTGAAGCCGGGCATCATATACGGAAACGCGATTACCGCGGCCGGCGCCTTCATGCTTGCATCGGGCGGCCGGCCCGATCCCGGGCTTCTCTTGGCGATGCTCGCGGGGCTCTCGCTCGTCATCGGCAGCGGCTGTGCGTTCAACAACTATCTCGATCGCGATATTGATGCCCGCATGGAACGGACGCGTTCGCGCGCGCTCGTCCGCGGCAGCATCCCGTTGCGGTCGGCACTCATTTACGCAGGGGCTGCCGGCGTCGGAGGTCTCGCGCTTCTCTATGCGTTCGTGAACGTTCGCGCCGCATCGGTCGCGCTTCTCGGATTCATACTCTACGTGTTCGTCTACACGCTCTGGGGAAAACGAAGGACGCTCTATGGCACGCATGTGGGCGCGCTCTCGGGTGCCGTGCCGCCCGTCGTGGGGTACGTTGCGGTTGCGAACCGCTTTGATCTCGGCGCTCTCATCCTCTTCCTCATCCTCTTTTTCTGGCAGATGCCGCATTTTTTCGCGATTGCAATCCGTCGAGCCGAGGATTATCGCGCGGCGCGCATCCCGGCGCTGCCTCTTGTGCGGAGTTCGCAAGAAACGCGTCTGCAGATACGAGTCTATATCGTCGCGTTTTTGCTTGCGGCAATCTCGCTCTGGTATGCGGGATTCGCGAGCCGCACCTATGCGGTTATCGCCGGCATACTCGGGCTTTCGTGGTTCGTGAGTTCGTGTCTTCCGGCAACGGATGAACGCGCGTGGGCGGCACGGGTCTTCTTCCTTTCGCTTATCGTGCTTACGCTCCTTTCGGTCGCGTGGATGCTTTCACCGGTCACTCCTTGAAAGGTCTCGAGCGCACGTTGCGTTCGATAAGCGAGAGACCGAGGAATCGTGCAACGCGGCCCGCCGATACGGTCGCGTCGACGTCGGAGCGCGAGCGCGCCTCCCCGACGCATATACGGGTGCCGTCAGCGAGGACGAGGAATGCGGCGACGCGGCGCGCAGGGGAGCTCGCGCTCGCGCGTTCTCCGCGCAGCTCAACGTGCGCTGCCGCAGCAAGCGGATATGCGCTCGTCCGCATGCGCAAAAACCGTCTTGTTCGGTTGCGGATCTCGCCGTTGCGCTTGTCGAACTCGACGGTTTTGGCGGTATTCGCGAAGAGCGCCGCAAGCCCGAGGGCACATAGGACCGCAGCCGCGAGCGCATCGAAAAGCGCGTTTCCTCGACCGAGTGCCGAGGCCGCGAACAGAGCCGCGCCGAGAACCGCGAAGACGCTCCCAACGGCTCGCTGCGCCGCGCTTGGGTGCGTGAGCGAAAGTTCATCCGGCGTTTCATTCAGTACTCGCATGCGGATTAATCATAGCGCATGTCGGGAAATCTGATTGTCTGCTAAAAAAGATCCCGCTGAAAAGCGGGATCCGAGTTGCCGATCGAACGGTCGGCGTTAGAGATGGGAGGCATACCGAGCGTGCCGTTGTTTGGTCCGACGCCGCCAAAGCGCGTACCGCGCAAGAAGCGCGATGCTCGCCATGACGCCGAGAACGCGTACGGTGCTATCGAATTCGGGGAAACATGCGATGCCATAGAGCGAGGCAAGCAGCGAGATGCCCGAGACGATTCGCCGGAACCGGTCACTGCGGATGAACATCCGAATCCTGTCTTTCCGACGCACGCCATACGGAGAGGATGCGAGGAGAAGCACGGCGCATGCGATTCCGATCAGCCATGAGCCGGTGAACGTACGTCCGGTATCGGCTGATAGCAGCGGCGGCAGCAGGAGCATGATGAGCCCGACGGTAATGATTCCCGCGGGTATGTTCTGTAAGGTGCGATCCATCATTCGTGCGCACTCCTGATGGGGTTTCGTACGCCATAGTACCCATTCAGCGAACCGAAGGTCAAGCGCGGTGCGCACAGGGAGAACGGCTCCGGTCGTGGTGTATGCTTTCCGTATGCAGCGCAAGCGCTTCGAGCTCTGGCACTCCATCCTGGGGGTAGTCGTGCTGCTTGCCGGCGAGGCGGCGGTGCTTCGGACGCTGGGGAGTGTCCTTGGCGAAACGGCCGTTCTTCTCGGTGCGAGCATCGGCGGAGCCGGTATCATCTTCGTCGCGACGGAGGTCATCGAGGAAGTGCGTAACGCGCGGCGAATGCTTTTTCTCCTGACTGCTATCGTCTTTGAGTTCATTCTTTTCTTCGGTTTCCAATACGGCTATCTCCTCCATTTCGTCCCCGGCGCGTTCCAGGGATTGTCCGCGGACCCCCTGAGCGTCCTGCTGCAGAGCGCAATGGTATTCGTCTTCAACCCGCTGTATACGCCGGTAACGGTAACCGGAAAGGCGCTCCTGCTTTTGAACACGGCAGAGGCGCTGATTCTCGTCTTCTTCGTATTACAGAATATCTGGCAATTCCGCACCCGGACGTTCACCAATTCGTGAGGAACGATCAGCGTGCCGCCGTATCGCTAGCGGCGCGGCGTGCTTGACGCGAGCAGCGCCGCTTCTTCGCTCGTAAGGTATCCGTTTCTTCGCAATGTCGAGAGCACATGCAGATACCGTAGCGCTGCGGCCGCGGGATCAGAACCGAAATAGCTCGGCGCCTGCGGGAGTCCGGTAAGGTAGTAGCACTGGGCCGCCGTCAGGCGGCGGGGATCGGTATTGAAATAGGCATGCGCGGCGGCGTAAAAGCCTACGGCCCCGTGTCCGTAATAGACGCTATTCAGGTAGAGCTCGAGGATCTTCTCTTTCGAGAAGTCGTGTTCGAGGATGAGGCCGTACTTCACCACGCGCAATTCGCTCCAGAGTTCCGCGATGAGCGACGGCTGGGCGCGCGGTTCGCGTATGACGATGCGGGCAAGCTGCTGCGTAATCGTGCTTCCGCCGTGATCTTGGTGGTCGTTCCTAAACGTGGCGAGACCGGCGCGGACGAGCGCGATCGGATCGACGCCGGGATTGTAGAAGAAACGCTTATCTTCAACCGAGACCGTTCCCTGGACGCCGCATCGGGGAATCGCGCTGAAAGGAAGATAGGTGCCGCCGCGCGCCATATATGATGCTTCGAGTTTTGCGGGGTAGCGCGCGACGATGCCGCCGCTTGTGAGCGCGAAGAGCGTACCGAAAAAATATGCGGTCAT
>JAJXVW010000048.1 GCA_021781935.1 bacterium | reverse complement strand
GCGCACCTGCCCCTGCTGCTCGGCGGGGAACATGTCGATGATGCGGTCAATCGTCTGTGCGGCGTTGTTCGTGTGGAGCGTAGAAAGCACGAGATGCCCCGTCTCCGCCGCCGTCACCGCGGATGATATCGTCTCGTAATTGCGCATCTCGCCCACCATGATGGCATCTACGTCTTCTCGGAATGCACTCTGCAGCGCCGTGTGGAAATCGGGAACATCGATATGCACCTCGCGCTGGTGGATGAGCGCCTTCTTCTCGGTGAAAACGTATTCGACCGGATCTTCGATAGTGAGGATATGATCCGCGCGCGTCTCGTTGATGCGGTCGATCATCGCGGCGAGCGTCGTCGACTTCCCTTGCCCCACGGGACCCACGACGAGGAAGAACCCCTGCTCGCGCTGGGTGAATACCTCGAGCACCGAGGGGAGGTTCAGCTCGTTGAAGGTTCGGATCTTGTCCGGAATAAGCCGAAGCGCCATCGCGGTCGCTCCCTGGACGCGATATCCGTTTACACGGAAGCGCGCGCCGCCATGCGCGTAGGCCACGTCGACCGTCTGGGTATCGAGAAACGTCTGCCATCGTTCCGTGCGTACGATCGACTGCAGCATGCGCTCGGTCTCCTCGGCGGTGAATGCCTTGTACCGGTCGATCGCCACCAGCGAGCCGGAGACGCGTATCATCGGCGGTCCGCCGGCATAGATGTGAAGATCGCTCCCGCCCTGCGCGATCACGATATCGAGAAGTTCAGAGAGCGTCTTGTCAGCGGTCATGTGCGGACAGCGTTCGAACCGAGAGCCGGATTACCGGTAGCGGACTCAATGGTACGGATGGTTTCGGCGAGCACCTCGGATGGTATCGCGGACGCCTTGATGATGTATCCGTCCGCATGGAGCTCCTTCGCCTTCTCGAGATCAGCATCCTGCCCCTGATTCGAGAGGATAATGATCTTCGAACCTTTTGCGAGCCCTTCTGCGAGCCCTTCCTTGCGGATCGTGCCGAGCACCTCGAACCCATCCTCCCCCGGCATGATGACGTCGAGCAAAATTGCGTCAGGGGAAGGCCCTCCCTTGCGAAGCGCGGCAAGGAGTTCTTCGCCGCCACCGTACGTACTCACTTCGTGCCCGGCATTCTTGAACTTCACGGCATAGAGGTCGAGGAGGAAGCGGTCGTCATCCGTAAGAAAGATGCGGTAAGCCATATGGCGTAGTGTACCGCCAAAGGCACGCTCCCACGAGCGCTCTTTCCTTCGTCGTGGGGACAATCTAGCCTTCCTGCGCCGCGGCTCCCTCGTTTTCCTCGTTCTCAACCGCGGAGAAAAGCTCCCCGCCGAGGGTATTCACCTCTTCAAAGGGGATCTCGCCCTGGAGAGCCTTCACGATCGCATCTTCGCGCATCGTAAGCATGCCGGCAGCGCGCGCGGCAGCATAGACCTTCTCCTCCACCGGTTCCTTGAGAATGACCTGCTCGAGCGACTTCTGCATGCGGAGTATCTCGAACACGCCCAGACGTCCGCGCGTGCCGTTCGGACATTCGGCCGTCGGCTTCGCGTGGAAGAACTGCTTGAACGGCGGAAGCTTCTTGCGGTATTCGGCGGGAAGATCCGCGAATTCGCGTTCGAGCAATTGCTTCAGGGAATCGGAAACCGGGAAAGCATCACCGGCTCCCTCGCACAGGCGGCGGACGAGACGCTGGCCGATGACGGCAACCAGGGTCGGCGCGATGAGGAAGGGGTCCACGCCCATGTCGACAAGGCGCGGTATCGCTCCCGCGGCGGTATTCGTGTGAATGGTCGAGAGCACGAGGTGGCCGGTAAGCGCTGCCTGGATGGCGAGCGCCGCGGTTTCCTTGTCGCGTATCTCGCCTACCATGATGACGTCAGGGTCCTGTCGCAGGATGGAACGGAGCCCGTTCGCGAACGTGTAGCCGATTTCCGGGCGCACCTGGCTCTGTGCGACGCCGGGAATCTGATACTCGATCGGGTCTTCAAGCGAGACGACGTTCTGCGTCTCGCGATCAAGTTCGGAGAGCATGGTGAAGAGCGTCGTCGATTTGCCGGAGCCGGTGGGGCCGGCGATGAGGATGATGCCGTAGGGCGCCTGCATCATGTCGCGGATCGCCGCGAGCTGCTCATCATCGAGCCCGATCGAGGTGAGGGTGGCGGTCGCCGCAGACTGGTCGAGGATGCGCATCACGACCTTCTCCCCGTACTCTGTCGGGAATGTGGAGACGCGGAAATCGATTCGGCGGTTATCGACCGTCGCGGAGAAACGGCCGTCCTGCGGCTTGCGTTTCTCGTCGAGCCGCAGCTTGGCGAGGATCTTGATGCGCGCGACGACCGCGTCGTGCACCTTGTTCGGCAGCTCGAGCGACGTGTGGAGCTCGCCGTCCATGCGGAAGCGAACGCGGGTCTTCGTGGGCGACGGTTCGACGTGCACGTCGGACGCCTTCCCTTCGATCGCATACCGGAGGATGGTGGAGACGATCTTCGTCACGGGGGCGTCCGCGCGCAGAGTCTCCGAAGGACCGGCAAGGTCGAGCGCTTCACCCTCCTCGTTCGAAGAGGCGACCGGAGTCCCCGCGTGCTTGCCGCGCGGAGCTGACGGCGACCCGGTCGGCGCGGCGGTCTTATCGATCTCGGAGAGCGCCTCGCCGACTTCCCCCGTCAGGTTCTCATACGAGGCGAGTACTCGATCGAAATCGGGCTTCCCGATGAGGAAGATCTTGTACGGCATGCCGATGCGGCCCGAGATGAACGAGAGCGCGTCCATCGCCTCGATGTTGTCGGGGTCGACGATGCCGACTTCGAGCGCGCCGTCTTTGACCGCAAGCGGCACGAATCCGTAATGTTTTGCCGAATCCACCGGGATGTAGGAGAGCGCCGTTTGTTCTGCGGGCGGATCTCCGAGCACGCGCGCCGGCAGTCCGTACGCGGAACCGGCGACCGTGAGCGCCTGCTCGTATGAAATGCCGTGTTCTGAGAGCGCCTCGTCGATCGGCGTTTTCTTGGCGACCGCCGCTTCGACCGCCGCCGTATCCTCTGGCGACAGCATGCCTCGCTCCCTCAAAAGATCGATCAGGTTCATGAGGTGAGACGCGGCAGAGCATACATCGCGCCCGACTTCACACGGCGCGCAATCGCCGAAGCTCCTGCGACGGCAGGCGCGCGGCCGTATCTGCTATCGCGGAAGGACTCCATTCGTATTCAGAGTATACCCGAGCGCGCAGCGCGAGTGCGCTCCTTGTACACAAGCGAGCGGCCGCGCTAGTGGAGCGGCGCAAACGGATCGAGACGGCCGAGAGATTCCGGTTGGACGGGCGTCGAGATATCGACCAGCGATTTGAAACGAGCCTCGGAAAAGATGCTCGTATCGAAAGTTATCGGCGAGAGTTGCCCAACGAGAGCCTGGAAGCGCGTCTCGGCGGCGCTCTGCGATGCGCTCGTCGTCAGCGGAACCTGATTCCCGCTGCTGCCGGTGAAAAAGAACCAGTAGCCGCCGGCAAGCACGAGAATTGTGGCGACTATGAGCATCGTGGTGTTAGAGGTCATTTTCATAGGATGAAGCGCGTCATGGTATTAACGCAGCCAGTAGAGCCGGATGGTCATCTGGTAGGTGTACACGCCCGTCTTCGAACTCGTGATCGATAGGTCGCGCACGTCGAGCAGGCGCTGGCTGTGCTCGATGCCCGCGAGGAACTGCTTGAGCGCATCATACGTGCCGATCGCGCTCAACGAGAGATCGACGTCTCCGATCGGGCTCGTGGTGCTTCCGGAACCCGTCATGCTCGTCGGCGTGGCGGACGTAGAGGGCGTCGTCTGCGCGCTCTGACTGCTCGACTGGTTCGCGTTTTGCGCGATATCGATATTCGAGAGCGACAGACCGGCGCTCGCTGCGAGCGCGTTCAAATCGAGAATGATCCCTACGTTATCGACGGAATCAGGGACCATGGCTTGAATCTGGTTCAGGTCGGCCTGGCTCATGCTATTGCGCTCAGACGCGAGCTGTTGCTCCGTCTTTGCGAAGGTGTCGGCGGCGGCCAGCGCCTGGTTATCAGCGCTTATCGCCGCATTCGCCGCCGCGATCGAGCCGTTCCATGTCGGATTTATATAGGCGAAAAATATGCCTATC
>JAJXVW010000004.1 GCA_021781935.1 bacterium | reverse complement strand
CTGCGCCAACCTGCTGATACGTCGGGAGACCCGAGTTATTCGCGAGGTTGAACGTTACCAAGCCGCCCGAGGTCGCGTTCGGCTTCGAGCTGTTAATCGCCTGACCCGAGCTGTCGTTCGTCAGGTCGAAGCCTGAGAGCGTAGCCGAGGAGGTCGATACATTGAACGTGATCTGCGACCAGTCGATAGTACCAGCCGGATCAGCCGTGATGCTGAACTTGTAGAGCGGCGTACCCGTACCCGGGACCGTGCTCGTAGGCTGGATCGTAGCGAAGGTCGGGATCGACTTGCGGACTACGAAGGTGCCGTTGGCAGCCGTCGGCGTAGCAGAGATGCTCGTGACTACCGAGCCAGCGCTGTTCTGCGCAAGGAAGTCAGCAGAGCTCGTGTCGAGCTTCACCGAGATCTTCGCGCCAGAGCTTGCGCCAGACGAGATGGTCGGAACACCAACCGAGACGTCGAGGTTCGCCGAGTCGTTCATCGGGACGTACATGCCGAGACCCGTGAAGGTCGCCGTCGCGTACGGCTTCGAAGGATTGACCTGGAGCGCCTGTACCGCAGTCTTCGCGTTACCATTCGCATCCTTGTACGAGAGCGTGACATTCGTTACCGAAGTCGCCGCATTGTTCGGGATGAGAATCGCAAGGTTGTTGACCGTGTAGGACGAGTTCGAACCCGTGAAGGTGAACTCACCGACGTTCACGGAGCTTGCACCCGCGAGAACGTTCGCAGACGTCTGGTAGTTAGCGCCCGTCGCGACGTCAAGCGTCCCTGCCCCAACCGTTACGGTCTGGAGAGCCGCCGCCGCCGTGCCGGCCGAGCCGGCTGCAGCCGACGTACCGGTGCTGTCGCCAACACCGCTCGTCGCGCCGTCAACCGAGATCGTAATCGGGCCATTGTTTGCGCCCGAGAGCACGTTGCCATAGACGTCTATCGTCTTCGTCGAAGAAGCCGGGACGTCGAAGTTCACCGCGAACGAGTTCGACGACGACGGGGTCGTTATGACCGAGCCGAGCGTCGTACCCGTAGCGTCATCCTTGAGGGTGAGGTTCGTGATGGACGCGGCGTTTGCCGAGCTCATCGTGAGAACGACGGTGTTCACCGTCACACCCTCAGTCGAACCAGTCGAGAGCGTGAACGCGCCAAGCTTGGCGTTGTTCGTGCCCGCGATGATCGTCTGATTGCCGTAACCAGAGTACTTGGTCGCCGTAAGCTGCGAGCTCGACACCGTAATGGTGTTGCCGCTCACCGAGCTCGACGGGACGTTTGCCGTCTGGAGGGACGACTGACCCTGTGCGTTCGAGAGATTAGGTGCGCCGTAGAGGGACACCGAAACCGTCTCATTGTTGCTCAGGTTAGTCGAGGTCGAGGTCTGCGCATCAGCGTAGACCGAGACCTTGGTCGTCTGGCCAGCCGGAAGGATGAGCGAAGAGCCGAGCGAGAAGTCCGTCTTGTTGGACGAGCCTTCACCGATAGCCTTCGTCGAACCAACCTGCACGCCGTTGACCATGATCTTGCCGTTGTTAAGACCGCCGTGATGAACGGAGGTATTAGCGTAGACATAGAGGTCAGAGACCTTTACGTTTTCGCCCGAAGCAAGCATGTCGAAGTCAGCCCAGTCGACGTTCGTAGCGCCAACTGCGACCTGCTGGGTCGGAGAGCCGGCATCACGAGACACCGAGACACCGGTCGAACCCGATACCGAGTTGATGGTGATCGTACCCGCGTTCATCGAACCTGCCGTACCGCCCGTGCTGTTCTGCGGAGTCACCGGCTGGTTGAGCTGGTTATCCACGAACATCGCGTCCGAAGTGCGCTGCACCGAGAACTGGATGGTGCGTGATGCACCGCCCGTGATGTTCGCGAGCACCTTGATGGTGTGGCTCTGCGTAGAGAGCAGCACCGGGTTGCTCGAGAGATCAAAGGTCACCGTCTGGGTGTTCGACATCGACGGAATCGCGGAGCCTACCTGCGTACCGTCCACGTAGAGGCGGAGGTTCGTGAGGTAAGAACCGTCGATCGAGCCGAGGTTCGTGAAGCGCATCGAGCTGAGCTTCACCGGGTTGGTGGAGACGGAAACCGTATCCTGCCAGACCGGGAAGTCATTCTGCGGACTGATCGTCGTGCTGCTAGGCGTGATGTTCGAGCCGTACTGAACCGTTGCGAGGTTCGCGGCCGAAATCGTCTGGTAGCCCGAGTTAATCGGGAAGCTGACCGAAGAGTCGAGCGTGCCGGTCGAAGAGACCGAAACGAGCGAAACGCCGATCTGCTGGCCCGAGGTGCTCTGAGCGATGTCCGAGCGAACGGAGACCGTGTAGGTGCCGCCGGCCGGAACCGTGAAGAGACCATTCGAGTCCGTCCACGAGAACTGGCCGCTCGAGACGCCCGCCGAGTCAGTGATGCGCGTACCGTTGTTGTAGAGGTACACGTTCGTCATCGTCGAGTCATTCGACACGCCGATGCGGTTGAACGTGAGGCCCGTTACATTGATCGGAGCGCTGGTCGGGTTCGAGAACACGAAGTCCCCGAGATCACCGATGCCCTGACCCTGCACGAGAACCGAGCCGTTCGGGCTGGTCGGCGAGAGCGAGACCTTGAGGCCGTTGCCCGTCACCGTCGTACCGCCCGTGGAGCCGCCGGTGGTGGTTCCACCAGTCGAGCCGCCGCCCAGGTTCCAATGCGCGCGGGAGATCGGGCCGAAGTAGCCGGACGCCGGAGAGACGCCTGCTGCCTTCTGCCACGCCATGACCGCCGTCTTGGTTTCGGTACCGAAGTAGCCGTAAGAACCGCCCGCCGTGAGCGCCGGGATGTTGTAGCCTGCCGCCATGAGCGCCTTCTGGAGGCACGTCACGTCGCTACCCGTGGAACCCGTGTGGAGGTCCATCGTGAAGGAGCAGGAAGACATCGAGCTGCCCGAAGTCGAACCGCTCGTGGAACCGCTCGTCGAAGGCTGGCCCGTGAGAGCCGCCTGGACGTTCGCGATCGTGGCGCTGTCTGCGCCGAAGGAAGAAAGCAGCGAGAGAATCGACTGCACCTGCGACTGCGTGAGCGACGCCGCGTGCACCGGAAGTGCACCGACGACGGACATTGCCATCGCAAGGCTGGTCGCTACCGCTGCGACCTTCGCGATCGCTTTCGTAGTTACCTTTTGCATAACGTTGTTAAGAATTTTTTAGGAGCACTGGTTAATCAATGGTGATTTCGCACTGCGCACTTTCAATCACACTACCCCTGTTGCGCGCGGCATCGACCTGCGCGCACCAGGATTAGCTGGCAAGAGTCATGCGGTTTGCAAAGCCGCTATTCGGTTATCAAAGTGCCCGCCTAGAGGGAGACCGAGCCCCCGCTAGGACTGGTTTGTAGTATAGCGGGATTTCGGAGCACCTCCGGCTTGCCTGTGTGGATAACAACGAGGTTTTTAGCCACGAAAAAGAGGCCTGTCCGGCCTTTTCGCGAGCACTATTCCCCAGTCGCCATCACAACGACACTTTAGCAAAAACATCGGAGGGAGTCAAAATCGTACGCTCTTCTAAGTAAATGGCTGAGCTCGGTTACCCGACCCTCTTGAGAAACGCGCCCGCTCCTCCCCCAGGCAAAATGACCCTATTTACACAATATAATAGGTACTCCAACGGCGCTCCCCCTCTTTCCTAACGGTACCCGATTCGATGAGCGCCGTAAGCTCTCTCTGGATAGTCTTTTCCGAGACGTCCCGTATTACGGTCGAGACATCCTTTATGCCCGCTCCCTGCGGCCGGGTCTTCAGTACCTGAAGGATCGCTTCCTGGCGATCCGGCATCCTGTTCACCGCTACGGGCAAGTCCTTTATCGGGATGTCCTTTTCATGTCCTTTATGAGATTCCTTCCCGCTGCGCTGCGGCGCACTCTGTTTTTGCGCCGATCCTGGCAGCGGCGCATCCCTCCCGGCGCGCTTCGCGATGTCCGCGAGCGACGGCACCTCATCGAGGAACAGCCTCGGCTCCTCATAGGCGGCAACCTCCTGCAGCAACAGGTGCGCCTCGCGCGCTATAAGCTCCGCATTCATGTTCGAGAGCATACCGCCCGTCCGCGCAATCGAGAGCACGCTTGAGAGCGCGAGGAGCTCCCGCGAGAGTGCGGCGCGTGCCGCGGCCGGTGGGCGGATGGCTGCGTCCACGAGTCCGATCGCAATGCCGTCGATGCGGTTCCTCAGTGAGATGGAATCCGTGAAGGCCGGTGCGACGAGATGGATAGCCTTCGCAAGGCGCTCGGCCTTCTTGTAAATATATACTCGCTTTATGTCTCTTTCGAATATATTGGAGAATATGCTTTTCTCTAAGACGAAGTCATCTCCATGTGCGTCCTTATCGCGCATTGCGTGCGTCTGGATGTCCCTTATCTGTCCATTTGAGTTATCGGACGGCATGAAGCTTGTTAGGGACAATTATACCCGCCCGGGTGACCCCTGCAACTGTCCGAAATCCTGCCCCCCGGCTCTCTCCGGGGCAGGGCGAGCGCGGGGTGGCCGGCGGCGCCACGTCCTTGACCCGTAACGACCTCTGCTCGGCGGTGAACTTCCCCGCGAGCTATTCCACGCCGCTTTTTCCCACGCCCGACGGACTCTGGTGATACAATTGACGGTGCAATGGCACGAGGAAAAGCGCGAACAGCCGCACGCAGGACGGGCGCACGCCGGATGTCTCGCGAGGAGGAGGTCAGGGAATACGACGCGCTCATACGATGGGCGAGCGCTATCGTCCTGCTCGCCGCGGGCGTGCTTTTCGCGCTCGCGATATTCGGGGCAGGCGGACCGGCCGGCAGAGCGGCATTCGCCTTCGCGTATGCGATCGTCGGAATCGGCGCCTTCGTCCTTCCGCTCGCACTTGTCGCGGTCGGCCTGTATGCCGGCTTCGGGCGTCCAACGCTCGCGCCGCTTAACGCCACCGGCTACCTGCTCATCGCCGCTTCCGTGCTCGCCTTCGCAGGACTCTTCCCCGCGACCGGCTGGGGCGGCGAGGCAGGAAACTGGATAGGAACCGTGTTGAACGGGTTCTTCGGATTCTGGGGTGCGCTCGTGCTTCTCATGGCCATCATCGCCATCGGCGTCGTCATCGTGAGCGATCTCGAGTCGCTCGGCGAGGCGCTCCTCGCGACGAGCGAGAGTCTTCGCGAGCGCCTCGCCGAGCGCCGAAACCGCGACGAGGACGATTTCCCCGTCGAATCAGCCGGGTATGCCGAGGTGCCGGAGGACGACGCGACGGAAGACGCGCCGCAGGGGGAAGACGCCGAGACGGCTCCGGCACGCGAGCGCGAGCCGATCGTGAACGTATTCAACGGCGGAGTCGCCCCGGGAGCGGCCGGTATCAAAAACATAGACGCCGAGTACGATGCGCCCCCTCTCTCGATCCTCGGCGACGACAAGGGAAAGCCGGGAACGGGCGACATAAAGGCGAACGCGAACATCATCAAGCGCACCTTCCAGAACTTCGGCATCAATGTCGAGATGGACGAGGTGTCGGTCGGACCAACGGTGACGCGCTATGCCGTAAAGCCCGCGGAAGGCGTGCGGCTCTCGAAAATAGTTTCGCTTGCCTCGAACCTCGAGCTGGCCTTAGCCGCGCATCCGGTTCGCATCGAAGCCCCTATTCCGGGAAAGTCGCTCGTCGGCATCGAGGTGCCGAATTCGACGAAGGCGATGGTGGGCCTCGGCGGCGTGCTCTCCTCGCATGATTGGCGGGAAAGCAAGAAGCCGCTCCTCGCTGCGATCGGCCGCGACATAACGGGAACGCCGCATTACGTGAACATCGCGAAGATGCCGCACGCGCTTGTCGCGGGCGCGACCGGCAGCGGCAAGTCGGTCGCGATACACGCGCTCATCACTTCCCTCCTCTATCGCAATGGTCCCAACCAGCTGCGTCTCATACTTATCGATCCGAAGCGCGTCGAGCTTACCCTGTACAACGGCATCCCTCACCTCTTGACGCCGGTCATCACTGACCCGAAGAAAGCGATTCTCGCGCTCAAATGGGCGGCGAAAGAGATGGAGCGGCGCTACAACGTGCTCGAGACCGAACAGGTGCGCGACATCGAGAGCTACCACGTTTCCATCTATGAACCGGCGAAGAAGAAAGGCACCGAGGACATGCCCGAGGCAATGCCCTACATCGTCATCGTCATCGACGAGCTCGCGGACATCATGCAAAGCTACCCGCGCGAGCTCGAGAGCGCGATCGTGCGGCTCGCGCAGATGAGCCGCGCCGTCGGCATCCACCTCATCCTCTCGACCCAGCGTCCGTCCGTAAACGTCATCACCGGCCTCATCAAGGCCAACGTCCCGACGCGCCTCGCGCTCCAGGTGGCGAGCCAGATCGATTCGCGCACCATACTCGACGGCTCGGGGGCCGAGACGCTGCTCGGCGCGGGCGACATGCTCTACCTCGCGAGCGACATGCAGAAACCGGTGCGGCTCCAGAGCGCATTCATCAGCGAGACAGAAGTGAAGAAAGTCGCCGGCTATATAAAGAGCCACAACGCAGGCGACCTTTCCTCTATCGACATGGGCGGGAACGGCGTGCTCGTCGCCGACGCCGCCGACACGATCGGCATAGCGAGCGGCTCCTTCGACGACGATGATATAGACGACGACCTCTACGAGGATGCGCGGCGCGCCGTCGAGGAAGCGGGCCGGGCGTCGACCTCGTATCTCCAGCGCAAGCTCAAGATCGGGTACTCCCGCGCGGCTCGCCTCATGGACGTGCTTGAAGCCAAGGGCGTCATCGGTCCGGCAGACGGCTCAAAACCGCGCGAGGTGCTCTCCGCTAACGGCGCGCCGGCGCAGGAAGAAGATGAGGACAAACCGGCGTTCTGATTTATGACGCGGCATCTCATCGCCGGCATTCTCATCGTTCTCGCCGGATACGGACTGCTCGAGGCGCGTCCGCTGCTCGTCGGTCCTTCCCTTGCCATCAGCTCCCCGAAAAACGACGCCACGTTGCCGGGAGGCGTCCTTTCGGTCTACGGCCGCGCGGCGCGCACCGTCGCGCTCTCGCTCGACGGCATGCCGGTCATCCCGGACCAGAACGGAACCTTTACGACCTCGCTCATCCTCCCGAAGGGAGGGGACACGCTCACCTTCACCGCCACCGACCAGTTCGGGCGCTCGATCACGGAAACCCGTTCGGTCTATGTCCCCTAGCCTTTTGCCCCGCTTCTGCGCCCGTGCGACAATACGAGAGACTTAGCTTGAAACCCCATCACCCCACCACCATATGCCCGCAAAACAAAAGATCGTAAAGCCGCCGAAGGAGGTTGCCGCCACCACCTCGGATAAGAACGAGAAACAGAAATCCATCGAGCAGGCGCTTAAGGAGATCCGCACGAAGTTCGGCGACGAGGCCATCACGACGTTCGGTTCAGGAAAGACGGAGAAGATACCGTCCATCTCGACCGGGTCCATCGGCCTCGATGCCGCGCTCGGCATCGGCGGCCTTCCCCGCGGGCGCATCATCGAGATATTCGGCCCGGAATCCTCCGGAAAGACGACGCTCGCGCTCCATACCATCGCCGAAGCGCAGAAGCTCGGCGGAATCGCCGCATTCGTCGATGCCGAACATGCGCTTGATCCGGAATACGCACGGAAGATCGGCGTGAAGCTCTCAGAGCTCCTCATCAGCCAGCCGGATACGGGCGAGCAGGCGCTCGATATCGTCGAAAGCCTGGTGCGCAGCGGAAACGTCGACGTCATCGTCGTGGACTCGGTTGCGGCGCTCACTCCGAAAGACGAGATCGAAGGAGAGATGGGCCAGCAGCACGTGGGAAAGCAGGCGCGGCTCATGAGCCAGGCGCTCCGGAAACTCACCTCCATCGTCGCGCGGAGCAAGACTATCGTCATCTTCATCAACCAGATCCGCATGCAGATCGGCGTTATGTTCGGGAACCCGGAGACCACTCCGGGCGGCAAGGCGCTCAAGTTTTACACCTCGGTGCGCCTCGACATCCGCCGTATCGCGCAGATCAAGAAGGGCGAGGAGGTCGTGGGCGGGCGCGTCCGGGTGAAGGTCGTGAAGAACAAGGTCGCTGCGCCGTTCAAGGCAACCGAATTCGATCTTCTCTACAATGAGGGGATCAGCCGCGAGGGAGAGCTTATCGCGCTCGGTGAAAAGTACGATCTCATAAGCAAATCTGGCGCCATGTACAAATTCGGCGATGAGACCATCGGCAAGGGGTACGACGCGACCCGCACCTACCTGCGCGAACACAAGGACGTCTCAAAAGAGCTCCTGAAGCGTATTCAGGAGCAGCTGAAGGGAGCGTAGACGATCCCTAGAGACGAAGTTGAAATTAGCGACTATGCGCGCCGAAGCGGCGGAACGAACAGTTCCGTGAGCGCGCGCGCTGCCGCTCGCGCGAGGTATATCGCCGCGCCGAGCATCGTCAGAACGAGTGCCTGCACCACGAGGCGCGTGTGTTGGAACGCGTAGACGAGGTACTCGGCGTGACCGGTGAGATTTTGCGGGCCGTTCGAGAGCACCTTCGCGACCCATACTTCCCTCCCTATCGCCCAGAGCGCGGCGGCGAGCACGACCGCCGCAAGCATGCCGCCCGAGACGAACGGTCGCAGTACGGAAATAGTACGCACCCGGCGCATCACAACCCTTTCGATGCCGGACGGTTCGTTAGCCATGGTGTTGTTCATCATACGCCTTTTTAAAGAGTTTCTTCGCGCGGTGCACCCGCGTCTTTACCGCCGGCACCGATAGCCGCTCGCTTGCGGCGATTTCCTCCTGCGACTTCCCCTCGATAAACTGCAGCCGCAGGATCCTCGAAGCGGTCTCCGGAAGCCTGGCGAGCGCGGCGAGCACTTCGTCGCGGATGGTGAGGTCCTCGACAAAATCCGCGCGCGCGTCCGGGAGGCTCTCGAAATGCTCGGGCTCAAGTTCCGCCCGCCTTCCCGCTTCGGCGAGGCGCATGCGGTACCGCGTGTATGCGACCCTATTCAGTATGGTGTACGCCCAGGATGCGAAGGACGCGCCCTCCTGGTCGCGGTATCGATCCGCATACAGGTACATCTTCGTAAACGCATCCTGGACGGCCTCCTCCGCATCCTCGGGGCTCCGCAGGATGACCCGGGCGCGGCGCAGGAGCGGCGCTTCATACCGCCGAACGAGCAGCGCGAACAGCTCGGGATGCTTCCTGCTCTTCGCGAGGAGTTCCCCGTCCGAAAAAGCGCCGTACTCATCGGCATTTGAAAAAGTCGCCACGGCTTGTATCATACGCTCATTGGCCGTCCCGGCCACTTTTTATAACTAAACCCGTTCAGGCTAGGTTTCAGTCTCTCTGCACCCTGCGCCTTCATTCGTATGGCAGTACTCAGTTATAACGAAATTCTTCCGAAAACGGTCATCGCCTATAACGGCGAGCCGTATGAGGTGCTCTCTTCGCACATCTTCCGCATGCAAATGAGGAAGCCGGTTAACCAGACGAAACTCCGCCATCTGGTCTCCGGGAAGGTCGTCGAGATCTCCTTCCACCAGAGCGAGACCGCGCAGGAAGCGGAAGTGGGCAAACTGCAAGCGCTCTACCTCTACACCAACCGCGGCGAGAGCTGGTTCTGCGAGGAAGGCAACCCGAAGAACCGTTTTTCCTTCGCGGAAGATGCCGTCGCGGACAAGGTGAAGTGGCTCGCGCAGAATGCACCGGTCGAGGTCGTCACCTACGAGGAAAAACCCATCACGGTTCGGATACCGGTAAAGGTCGAGCTCGAGGTTACCGAAGCGCCGCCGAATGTGAAGGGCGATTCCGCTACGGGCGGCACGAAGCCGGTTACGGTCGCTACCGGTGCGACCGTTAACGTACCGCTCTTCATAAACTCCGGCGATATCATCCGCATCAATACCGACGAAGGTTCCTACGTCGAGCGCGTTGAGAAGGCGAAGTAGCGTTTTTGTCCGCGTAACGCAGAAGGCCCGCCATCCCGGCGGGCCTTCTGCGTCCATGATCCTGAACCTACGATGCGACGTACGGAAGAAGGCCCATGTACCGGGCGCGCTTTATCGCATTCGCGATTTCGCGCTGCTTCAATGCCGGCATCCCGGTGCGGCGATGGTTCAGCATCTTCGCGTGCGGGTTCGTGAACTGCTTCAGATACGCGATGTCCTTGTAGTCCACGTACTTCTTGACCTCGATCTCTTCTCGCTCTGCTTGGTGTGCCATACAATCTAGAATAAAGAATTAACGATTCAGAACGGTATATCTTCGGGGTTTATTTCCTCGTCGGGATACTGGATTTCCTCTCCTCCGGACGCGGCGGGCGCAGCCGAGGAAGCCGGTGCGGAACCGTACTCCGATCCGCCCGAACGGCCTCCGTCGCCGAACTGGAAATTGTCGACGACGATCTCGGTGCGGTAGTTCTTCTTTCCGGTCTCCTTATCGTCCCACGATCGGGTCTGCAAGCGTCCTTCGACGAAAAGCGGCCGGCCTTTTTTCATGTACTGCGCGATAAGCTCCGCGGGCTTGCCGAAGGCGACGATGTTATGGAATTCGGTCGCCTCCTGCTTTTGCCCGCTCTTGTCCTTGTACGAGCGATTGGTCGCGAGTCCGAAGGTGGCCACTTGGCCGCCGTTCGGCAGGGAGCGCATCTCCGGATCGCGGGTCAGGTTGCCGTACAGGAATACCTTGTTGAGATACATGACCGTAGTGTACCTTACGCAGCCGCGCTTTCGAGCGCCGCGTCAAGGTCCGCATCCGCCTCTTCGTCTTCGCCGGACGAACCACCCGGAGTCTTGAGCGAGAGCTCGCGCAATTCGGCTGAGTGACGCGCCGCCTCCTTGGTGGTTACCAGATCGATGAAACGGACGATCCGCTTCTCCTCCTTCGCCGCCTCGAGCACCGCGTCGTGCGCCTCGATCGAAGCTTCATACGCGATCCAGCAGAAATACGCCGCATTGAAATCTCGGCGGCCGGTCGTTTCCTGACGCGAGATCGTGTAGGCAAGCTGCACGTGGAACGGCTCGCCCTCGGCCACGATAGCGCCCTGATCTTCCACGAGTGTGCGCAGCGCCTGGTAGGCCGCCTTCACCTCCTCGGTCGGGAGTTCGGGATCCAGATGGAACCCGAGCTCGTAGACGCGCATCGCGCCATCCTGCGCGAGGTCGTCGTTCATTTCTACCTCATTCTTAGCCATGATTCGGCGATAGTACCACGGGCTTCCCGGTGAGGCAACGGACGGTTTCAGACCCCGAAAAGGCCCCGCGCGTTCGCAAGGATCGCCTCTCGAACCGCATCTTCATCCTCCCCGCGGATCTCCGCGATGCGGCGCACCACTTCCTCGACAGCGAGCGGGTCGTTGCGTTCATGCCGGCGGGAAGCCGGAGCGACGTACGGAGCATCAGTCTCGGAAAGTATGCGTTCGAGCGGAACCGCGCGAATCACCGCGTCATACTCATGAGCGAAGGTGATGACCGCGGTAAAGGAGATCGTGAAATCGAGCGCGAAAAGCGCGTGCGCCTCTTCGAGGCCGCCGACAAAGAAATGGACGTCGCCGCGGAGTCGGCCTCCGTGCTGAACGTTCTTCTCCCGCACAATCGCAATGAGGTCCCGGTACGCATCCTGCGTGCCTTTGCTCGGTCGGGCGTGGATTACGAGCGGCTTGCCGAACTCGGCGGCGAGATCCGCGTGAGCGCGAAGCGCGGCCTGTTGCGCGCGCTTCACTTCGCTCGTGAGTTCGGACGGACGGTAGTAGTCGAGCCCGCACTCCCCCACGGCGACGACCTTCGGATGGCGCGCGAGCGCCGCATAAAAATCATGATCGAACGGTTCCTGTGCTATGCGGTTCGGATGCGTCCCGACCGCCGCCCAGAGCTCGTCGTGGCGCTCCGCCAGAGCGAGCGCCTCTTCGGAGGAACGCTGATCAACCCCGACGACTACGCCGCCGATCTCGCGCTCTCGCATCCGCTCAAGGAGCGTCGCCTGGTCATCCGCATAGTCGTCGAACTGCACGTGGCAGTGCGCGTCGAAATATCTCATACCCGCGGGAAGAGGTTCTCGGGCTTCTGATTCTTTCGGATTGCAGAAAGGATCGCTGCCGCGGTGCGCGGCAGCGCGGGCGAGAGGTGCGTCGCGATGTTCCAAAGCCGGTGCACGAGGTATTCGATATCCTTGCGAGCACCCTCTCGCACGACCGCATCGCCGCTCTTAATGCCCCGGTAGGGGGTCTTTGCCGCCATGAATTCGTCGGCTTCAGCGACGAGCTTAAAAACGACGTCGAGCGCCTCATTGAAGCGGAAATGGTCGAGCGCCGCGGTATATGCGGGATCAAGCGTCTCATCCTCCTCGGTTATCTCAATCGGATGCGGGAGATGCTCCTCCGCAAGCTTCATGACGCGGGCGACGAGATTGCCGAGCCCGTTCGCAAGATGCGCCGTGTAGTACTCGCGTATCGACTCCTCAGTAAGGTCGGAATCCTCGTACGGATTCACGTGGCGAAGGAGGACATAGCGCAAAGCATCGACACCGTACGCTTCCGCAATCCGCATCGGATCGATGACGTTCCCCAGGGACTTGCTCATCTTCTGGCCGCCGGAGGTGATGAAGCCGTGTATGAATATGTCTCGCGAGAGCGGAAGCCCCGCCGAAAGGAGCATGGCTTGCCACATCGCTGTCTGCTGCCGGAGGTTATCCTTCCCCGCGAGCTGCGTAGCCGGCCACCATTTTGCAAAACGCTCTTCGTCCTCCGGCCAGCCGATCGCCGAGAGATAATTCACGAGCGCGTCAAACCATACGTACATGACATGCGTCTGGTCGCCGGGAACCGGGACGCCCCACGCGAGCTTCTCAGCCGGGCGCGAGATGCTGAAGTCCTTCAATCCAGCGGAAACGAACGAGGTGAGCTCTCGCATGCGCGACGCCGGAACGACAAAATCCTGGTATGCGGCGTAGTGCGCGAGAAGCGCTTCCTGGTACCGCGAAAAACGGAAATAGTAATTTTCTTCTTTGCGGACTTCGAGCTCAAGGTTCGGATGCAGCGGGCAGCGCCCATCGACGAGCTCGGAGTCGGTCTTCTCGAGTTCGCAGCCCACGCAGTACTTCACCTCGTACGTCGCCCGGTAGATGTCGCCAGCTTCTTCGCAGCGCTTCCAGAACGCCTGCGCGGCCCTTTCGTGATGATGCTCGGTCGTGCGGATGAACGAATCGTAGGAAATATCGAGACGGTCGGCGAACGTCCTGAAACGAGCGGCATACTCGTCGACGTATGTCTGGGGATCTCTCCCCTCCTCCGCCGCCCGCCGCGCGATCTTCGCGCCGTGCTCGTCGGTTCCCACGTTCAGGAAAACCGATTCTCCTCTCATGCGCGCGGCTCGCGCGAGGAAATCCGCCTGCACGAATTCAAGCGCATGACCCAGGTGGGGGTCCGCATTCACGTACGGGAGCGTGGTGGTGAAATAGCGCGACATGCGTCGTTACGCGGCGTGCGGGTGGTGCTGTTCTCGCCTCTTGCGCTTATCGAAATCCGATAGGAATTCAAGCGCGACGGCCGCGAGCGGCACCGAGAGCAGCACGCCAAGGAAGCCGGCGATAACGCCGCCGGCGATGAGCGCGACGATAACGAGCAAGGGCGGGACGCCGACAACCTTCTTCACGATGAGCGGGTAAATGAGATTCGTCTCGAACTGATTCACGACGACATAGAGACCGATGATAACGACCGCGAGTGCGATGCCTCCTTCGGAGAATCCCACCGCTGCGGCTGCGGCTCCGGCCATAAGCGACCCGAAAATCGGTATGATCTCCGCGATAGCTGTGAAGACGGCAAGGAGGAGCGCGTAGGGAACGTTGATGATAAGGAGGCCGAGATAAACGAGAACGCCTACGATGACGGAAAGCAGGATCTGTCCTTGCATCCATCGGCCGATCTTCTTCTGCGATCGCTTCCAGAGGTTTACCGCGTATTCTTCATGCCGTGCGGGCATGACCAAGCGGAGGAAGTCGTCGACTCCCGTTTCCTGGAGCGCGAAATAGAATGAGAGCACGATGACGAGTACGAGCGAGAAAATGCCGCCGAAGAACGTGGCGAAGAGCTGCACGACCCCGCCGGAGCTCGAACTGAAGGCGCCCTGAAGCACGGCGAGCGTCGAGATGATGGACTGCGCCTGATGCGAAGAGCCGAGAAGATTGGTCGCGTGACTGATGCCCGTGAAGGAAGACGGGACGTTCAGCGTGTTCAGATATTGCGGCACGCTCGAGAGAAACTGGGCGGCATCCGCGATGATGGGCGGGAAAAAGAAATAGATGAGCGCGAAGACGCTTCCGAAGACGAGGACGTACATGAGAAGCGTCGCGATGAACCGCGGGATGCGATGGCGCACGAAGAAGAGGATTCCCGGTTCGATCGCCGAAGCGATGACGACCGAGGTAATGACGAGCAGCACGAGGTCGCGCAGGAGCCAGAGCACGTACGCGCCGAGCATGATGAAGAGCGCCGAAACGACCGTTCCCGGGGTGATAGAGACGCGGATTTCCCGTTCCATACGGAAATCCTATCACACCGCTATGTAAGCGCGGCGCGGATGCGTTCGGCAGCCTCCGCTACCGTAAGCCGCTCCTGTTCGCCCGTGTCGCGATGGCGGAGTGTGACGGTATCCTTGAACTCCGGCTTCTCGCCCAAGGTGTCGAAGTCTATGGTCACGCAAAACGGCGTGCCGATCTCGTCCTGCCGACGGTAGCGCTTCCCGATATTGCCATTGTCATCCCAGGCGATCTGAGTGCCCGGAAGCGCGGCGCGCAGCGCCGCGCGCGCTTCTCGGGCTTTTGCGACGAGCTCCGACTTGTTCTTCAGTAAAGGAGAGACCATCGCCTTCACCGGCGCGAGCTTCGGTGACAGCACGAGATACGTGCGCGTCTCGCCGCCGAGCTCATCCTCGCGATATGCGCTTGCGAGGACCGCGAGGACCGTGCGGTCGACGCCTAGGGACGGTTCGATCACGTGCGGAATGAATTTCTCGTTTGTCTCCTCATCGAGATATTCGAGAGCGACGCCCGAACCCGTCTGGTGCGCGGAGAGATCGAAATCCGTGCGATATGCGAGACCCCAGAGCTCCCTGCGCCCGAACGGATAGTCAAACTCGAAATCGATGGTGCGCTTCGAGTAGTGCGCGAGCTCATCCGCTCGAACCTCGAGCTCGTGGACGGACTCTTGCGGAAGACCGAGCGCCGCCGCGTACGCGTGCATCGTCTCGCGCCACATCTCGAAAGCCGCCTCCCACGCGGAAGGCTTCACGAAGTACTCGACTTCCATCTGCGAGAGTTCGCGAAGCCGGAAGATGAAATCACGCGGCGCAATCTCGTTCCTGAATGCTTTCCCGATCTGCGCGATACCGAACGGCAGCTTCGGATGAATCGCATCCACCACGTTCTTGTAGTTCGCGAAAATGCCGCCCGCCGTCTCCGGGCGCAAATACACGGTCGCGGAGTCGTCTTCGGAGGCCCCTGCCTTCGTCGCGAACATCATGTTGAAGAGCTTCGGTTCGGAAAGCTTGCCGCGGCACTCGGGACACGCGGTCGGATCCTCGAGCTGATCCGCGCGGAACCGGCGACCGCACGTTTCGCATATGACGAGCGGGTCGGCAAATCCCGAGACGTGCCCGGAAGCCTCCCACACCTTCGGATTCATGAGGATTGCGGCATCCACGCCATACATATCGTCGCGGCCGTTGCGGAAATGCTCGAGCCAGAGCTGCTCGATATTCTCCTTGAGAAGGACTCCCATGGGGCCGTAATCGTAGGTGCCGGCAAGACCGCCGTACAGTTCCGAGCCCGGAAATATGAATCCTCGCCGCTTGCAGAGCGAGACGAGCTTTTCCATACGATTTGTACCGGCCATATGCAGCAAACTTACACGAAACGGCGACCTATTGCACGGTGGCGTCCGTGGGCGTATACCCCGGATCCCGCGTCGTCTCGGTCGAGACCGGGCTCGCATTGCTCGTAATCTGTACGCCCGCGTAGCGGTCGTATCCGGTCAACGCAGAGGGGCCCATGAGTACCGGCGCCGTCCCCTTCTGGGAAGCTGAAGGCGTAATCGAGACCTGGAAAGCGGCTTGCGCGGAACCGCCTTGGTTGAAGTCTCCGGCATCCCAGGTGACCGTGCGCGATGCGGGGTCGTAGCTTATCGATCCCGTACCCGTCGTCTTCCCGGCGTAGTTCACGTAATTCGGCAGGATGGCGGACACGGTCGCGCCGGCGACCGCGCTTCCTTCATCCTGCGCGTTCCACACGATGGTATAGGTCGTGGGCGCATTCACGCGAGGCGGGATCGCACCGGTATTTGCGATCGGACCCGAACTATGAAGCGCGGTCGCGCTCAGCGCCACCTGGGTCGCGACCTTCACGGTCGTCGTCTGCGACGCCGTCACCGTCTCCGGGACGTTCGATTGCCCGACCCGCGTGCCGGAAACCGAAACGATGAATGACACTTCCGGAGCCGTATCCTCCGGCGAGGGCGGCAGCGTATCGAACGTGAAGCTCCCCGCCGCGCTCGCCGAAGGCGCGAGGCTCGCGAGTGCAGGGTCGGTATCGCCGCTGAAGACAATCGTGTGGTCACTCGATTGGTAGAAGCCGTCGGTCGTGTGCACGCTGTTATAGTCGACGCCTGCGCCGGCGATCTGGACCGAGATCGTCGCATTCGTCACGCTCGTTGCAAGCGTATTCGTGAACGAGAGCGCGACGCTCTGCTGCTGTCCGGAGGTGATGACCGGCGCGGCGGAGGAGACGCCATTTAGTGAGAACGCCGTCTGGATGAACGGAGCGGCGATGGTCACCATCGCGTCCTGCGTCATGTACTCGATAGCAGGCGTCGTCGCGTTCGAGGTGCTTGCCGTCCCCACGGTGAAATGAAAGACGCTCTGTTCGCTGTCCTGTCCGGTGAGCGTGCCGGTGAGCGTGATGGTCTTCGCGTCACCCGGCTGCATCGTCCCGAGAAGGAAGCTCGTATCGTTCAGCGGTACCGAAGAAGAGGTCGGCGAGAAACCGAACGGGAAGTCACCCTGGACGACCACATTCGCAAGCGGAACATTCGCATTGCTGCGCACGTTCAGCGTGAGCGTTATCGGTTTCCCCGACACCGTCTCGGCGAGCGTGTCGACGGAGATCGAGAGCGGCGTCGACGAGATTGCGAGCGCGTACTGGCTCTTCTTTACGAACACCGCATTACTGCCGGTCGTACCGTAGGAGAACGATACGGGAAGCGTTACCGATTGTCCGGCGGCGCCGAATACCACCGCCTGAACGGAACGGGTTATCGTCGCCCCCGCGGGTATGGTGCCGAGATTTTCCGTGTAACGCGGGTACGGCTGTTCGAGATTGCCGACGGTTCTGGTCGAGGCGGGAAAATCAACTTCGATGGACGCGTTCTGCAGCGCAACCGGATTCCGGTTCGTAATCGAGAGCGAAAGCGGAACCGTATCGCCGGCCGCAATCGTCGTCGGCCCTTCGACGGCGACAGTAACGTTATTTACCGAGACCGAATTCCCTCCGTAATAAAAGATGTACCCCGCTACGCCCACCGCAGCGAGAAAAAACAAAACGGAGAACCCGAAGAAGACTGCGGCCGCGCGAATATGCTTCTTTCCCTTCGCATGATCCTCCTCGCGCCAGGTATGCCGCGAAGCGTGTTCGTCGGAACGACCGAGATCCGGCCGGCGTGCGCGCACGAGCGCCCGGGGATCATAGAGGCGTTCCCGTGCACGCTCGAGCGCCGAACGGTCGTCTTCGGATGGCGGGAGGGTGGGCATTCCGGTTCAGTATACCGCACCTGTTCTCGACGAATCGCGATGAAAATCAGAGCCCGCTCGCCGCTATGCCGCGGTTCACCCGCGCAACGTACGCCTCGCGCTGCGCACCGACCCGGGCGATCGCGGAGGAAGCGAAAAGCGAATGTTCGTCAGGCAGCGGCGAATCGTCGGAGCCGAGCGCGGCGAGCACATACAGCGCGGCGAGCACCTCGGCAGCATCCCGCGTATCCGCCGGCAGCGTCGCAAGCGCCTCGAAGAAGGCGCGAAGCACCGGATAGAGCGTCCCTTCGGGCGACTCTCCGGCAACGAGACGGAGCACGAGGGCGCCTACGCGCCCGGCACGCTCGCGCGCATCGCGGTCGGACAACCGGCTGAACCAGGGATCGACGAGCACCGCGCCCGTAATCCGCCACCCCTCCTTCCCTCTCACGAGGGTGAGCTCGCTTTCGGCGAACGTTGCGAGCGCGGGAGCGAGTTTCGCCCCTGAGCGCCGGGTGCCTTGCGCGCGAGCGCGTACCACGCCGAGATCCCGCGTCAGCACCGACACGAGCGCGTTCGCTTCCCCCGCGTTCGCGCGCGCGAGAATGAGTCCGCGCGTGTCGTACCTATGACGCATTCTTCGCGAGGTCGAACCGGACCGTGCCGGTCGAGAGCTCGACCTGGTACTTCCCTTCGGGATGCTCACGGACGGTCACTGTATCGTGCGGCGAGAATCCTTCGTTCTTGCGCGCATCGGCAATCGCCCGCGCGCGTTCGCGCTCATCTCCTTCGGCAATAAGTTCCGGCGTGAGCTCAGTCTCGAGCTCGACCGTGGAATACCCGACAACCACCTTCTTCACGTTGACCTCTTCCGCAAGGATAGCGGCGAGCGCGGGCGCGAGCTTGTCCGGTATCCGGAGCTTCCCGAGCGGTTGCCGCACCTTGATCCCCGCTCTCTGCCTCAGCTGAAGGGCGTCGGAAGCGAGCGCTCGTACCCGTTCCATCCCGGCGATGAGCGTCGCCTCGTCCTTGCCGCCGAAGAGCCCCGCCATGCTGAAGAGACTCCGTTCCGCGCGCGGCCAATCGCACAGATGTACGCTTTCGGGATCCTCTCCGCTGCGCACGGCGCGGAATACCTCCTCGGCAACGAACGGCATGACCGGCGCGACGAGCTTCGAAAGCTCGCGCAGGACATGACGCAGCGTCGAGAGCGCGCTCCGTTTGTCCGGCGTGTCTTCGCCGCGCATGCGGTCGCGCGAACGGCGCACATACCACGTCGAGAGGTCGTCTATGAACGGACGGATCGCGCGCGTCGCATGGACCACGTCGTAGCGGTCAAGCGCTTCCGTGATCTCGCGCGCCGTGCCGTTGAGCCGGATGAGTATCCAGCGATCGAGAGGGTGCGTACTCGCGCCGGACGGCGGGGCGTCCGTCTTGAAGATCTCATAGAAGGACGCAACGTTGCGCAGCATGTTCACCACGCGCGCGTGCGCATCCTTCACATCCTCGTCGCGGAATGCGAGATCTTCCGCCTGCATGACGACGGAAGACATCAGATAGTAGCGGAAGGCGTCCGCGCCGTACGCATCGAAGAGCGCGTACGGATCAGTATAGTTCTTCTTCGATTTCGACACCTTCTGCCCGTCCGCAGCGAGAATCGTACCGGTCGTGAGCACGTTCCTGAACGGGAGCCGGTCGAAGATCGATACCGAGATCGCATGCAGGTAGTAGAACCACGCCCGCGTCTGTCCGATGTATTCCGATACGAAATCGCCCGGCGAACGCTTCTCGAATTCCTGCCGATGCTCCATCGGATAGTGATATTCCGCAAACGGCATGGAGCCGGATTCGACCCAGCAATCCACGACTTCCGGAATGCGCGTGAGCGGCTCGCCTTTCTCATTCTCAAGCCGGATCTCGTCGATATACGGGAGGTGGTAGTCGAGCTCGTAATCGCGGTTGTGCGGGAGTGG
>JAJXVW010000047.1 GCA_021781935.1 bacterium | reverse complement strand
CCCGCGTCCACCGTAAGCACGGAAGGCGGCGGCACATAGGTAGACGCTCGCGCCGAAGGAGCCTGCGTGCTCTGCGCTGCCGGCTCCGCGGCAAGGGCGGTATCCGGCACGTCCGTTGTCGCGCCGCTCGCACCCACCGTGATGAGCGGCGCTATCTTTGCGTAGGTGCTGCCGGAGCCGATGCCGCTTACGTTCTGGATGTCTTCGATGCGCGCGAACGCGCCGTGCTCCTGACGGTACTTGATGATCGCGTCCGCCTTCGCCTGTCCGATGCCGGGGAGCGTATCGAGGAGCGCCGCGTCGGCGGTGTTGATGTTCACGAGCGCGGCCGCCCCGTGCGCGAACACAGGAAGGAAGATGGCGAGAGCGAGCAAGCCGAGAGCGCGCATGGAGATTATGTTTCGCCCTTGAGCACTTTCCGCAGCTCGGTCTCGGGAATCTCGAACGGCCGTTTCTCTTGCGCTTCCGGAACGGGCGGAGGCGGCGTCGCCAGCTTCGTCGTCGGCTGCGCAGACGGCTGACCATTTTTTGCGAGGACGGCGCTCAAAGCTCCCTTGAGCGAGTCCTGATGCCGCAGCTGCTTTCTCTCCATCTCTGTACCGCTCTTCGCGGTCATGGTACGCAGGATCGACTTCAGATCGTCGACGCTCTTTCCAGCTTCCTCCGTACGGCGGGCGGGCGCACGGCGCGCCGGTGCAGATGACGGACGAGGCGGCTCCTGGACTTGCGGCGCATGCTCCGCCGGCGCGCGACCGGGGGACTTGCGTCCCATGCGCGCATCGCGCGGCGCCTCGGAAGCGGCGCTTTCCGCAAGCTCTTCTATGATCGCGTTCTCGACGCCGGCGCGCGGGGCGGTGAATTGCGCGCGCGAAGCGGCGATAACCTCCTCCCGATGCGAGACCGCCGGCGGTTCTATGGGCGGGATCGTTACGGCAGAGAAGGGCGCCGATCCGACGCCGTCTATCATGAGTGTGAGGTATACCTGCCGCCGGTCGAGACTCACGATGTCCTCTTTCGTGAATTTCGGCAGGAAGATCGTCTCCAGCACTTCGGCGTCGAACGGCCCTACGCGGAACACGACCGTGGTGCCGACGTTGCCGAAGACCGCGTCGCGCACCGGCTCTTCCATCTGCTCGATGTACTGGTGCGCGATGACGAGATTCAATTTGTATTTGCGCGATTCGGAGAGGATCTCGGCGAACGTCTCGTTCGCGAAGTTCTGGAACTCATCGACGTAGAAATAGAAGTGCGGTAGCCGCGCAAGCTTGTCAGCGGAAAGATCGGCACGGCTCATTGCCGCGAGAAAGATGCGCGTCGTGAGCATCGAGCCCAGGAGGCGCATGTTGGTCTCCCCCACGAGCCCCTTCGAGAGGTTGATGATGAGTATCTTCTTTTCATCCATCATCGTACGGATATCGAAGGATGATTTCGGTTGGCCGATGATGTTCCGGATAAGCGGATTGCCGGTGAACTGGCCGATCTTATTCTGTATGGCGGGCGTCGCTTCCTGCGTATAACGATCGCCATAATTGGCGAATTCTTTCGTCCAGAAATCCTTCACGACCGGATCTTTCACGTTATCGACGACCTTCTGCCGGTACGCTTTGTCGGTGTACATGCGGTTGACGCCGAGCAGAGTCGCGTCCGGATACTCGAGGAGTGCGAGGAGCGTGTTGGTGAGGATGTACTCCATGCGAGCGCTCCACGCGTCTTCCCATATCTTCTTAAAGGTAGCCATGAGACCGGAAACGACGAGGTGGCGTTTGTCGTAGCCCACGTCCTCCATCACGTTGAACGCGATGGGGTGTTCCATGTCGAACGGCGCGAAGTAGACGACATCCTTGACGCGCTCTTCGGGAATGTAGTCCAGGAGTCGCTCGACCGTACCGCCGTGCGGATCGATGAAAGCGAGCCCTTCGCGATTGCGCAGGTCTTGGATAGCCATGTTCTCGAGCAGGGTCGATTTGCCCATGCCGGTCTTGCCGATGACGTACATGTGGCGGTCGCGGTCTTTCGCCTTGATGCCGAAAGGGACCCGCTTCCCGCGCGAATCGGTTGCCGCGAAATACGTGACGCGCTCAGGATTCTCCATCACGAGTAAGTATAGCAAAGACGCGCTCGACGTACCGGATCATCGCTGCGCGCTTGTCGAGAACGTTATGCTTTATATGGGAGAGATTTCGTGCGGAGGAGAAAACGTTTCGGGCGTTGCAGGACCGGCAACGGGCGCAGGCGGCGCGGCGGGACGTGTTTCGCGCGTGCGCAGTGAGATCCCGATGCCGAGGACGCACGCGCCGAGGACGAGCGTGAACATTTCGCGAAGCGAAGAGGGAAACCCGGAGAAGGGAGTGACGAGGATCAGCGCACCGATAAGGATGATAGTGCTCGCGCGGGACATGTGGGGAGTATATCAGGGAACGATGATGACGACAAATTCGCCGCGCACGGTCTCCGGCTGCGCGGAAAAACGCGCACCGATTTCGGATGGAGTGCCGGTAATAGTCTCTTCATGGATCTTGGTAAGCTCGCGGGCGACCGTAACCCGGGATATATGGAGAGACTCCAGCTCTTTCAGGAGTCTGGCTATGCGGTGCGGCGATTCGTAGAGCACGACCGGGACTTCGCTCTTCGCGATCTCCTTCAACGCGGTCTGCCGTCCTTTCTTGTGCGGGAGGAACCCGAGGAAGGTGAAGCTGCTCGTATCCATCCCCGCGATGGAAAGCGCGGCCGTGAGCGCCGAGGGTCCCGGTATCGCCTCGATCGTCGCCGCAGGCAGCCGCGCGCGCACGGAAGCTACGAGCCGCGCACCCGGGTCAGAGATGCCCGGCGTGCCCGCGTCGCTTACGAAGACGACATGCTCCCCTTCCTCGAGCCGCGCGATGACGTCTTCCGCTTTCTTCAGTTCTGTCACCGCGTCAAGTCGCTGGAGCGGTTTCTTTATCTCATAGCGCGCAAGCAGCTTTGCAATGACGCGCGTGTCTTCGGCATAGATGACAGCGCATTCTTTCAGCGTCTCAAGAGCGCGAAGCGTGATATCGCCAAGATTCCCGATCGGCGTCGCGACGATCGACAGTGTTCCCATACAGACACTCTACTACCTTCCGGCTTCCCGCACACGCCGCTCGACACGACATTGACTTATGAAAATAATGCGGTACATTCCTTACCTAGAAGGACTTTCTCAACCGCAAGGAGGCTGACATGTTCATGTGCAACCCGTGTGAAGTAGGACAATCGGAAGTGAAGATACTGGCACTGAGTCCCGAGGACGCCGGAAGACTGTACGGCCTCGCGAACTGGTCTTTGCAGCCGATACAGACCCAGCAAGACGCGTACACCCAGGACGGCCTCACCAAGCTCGCTGAGGCGCTTCAGGAGACATTCCAGGTCATGGAGGCAAGCCGCGTATACGCTCCGCACGTCATTCCGGCAAGCGCCATCGTCGCCGATACGGCAATACTGAAGGAACGCATCCGGTTAGGGGAAGACGTTTCCTTGTATCGGAATCGCGATGCTCCCGTAGACGGCGTCTTCATTCAGCCAGGCGACGCGTTCGCGATGAGCGCCGCAGGCTGTCCGGTCATCATCGCGGTCGCCGGAAAGAAGATGATCGTCGCGCATGCCGGACGCGATTCGCTCATCGAGCGTGCCGCCGTCATGGGCGCCTCCGCGCGGAAGCATCTGAGCGTCGTCGACGCCATCATCGATGCGTTCAGAAAGCAAGGGACACGCGCTGTCGAGATCAGCATGCACATGTACTTCTCGATCCCGACGAGATCGTTCGAACACCGGTTCGATCATCCGCAGTATGGCGCGTACAATCGCGCGCTTGCCGCGTTCGTCGACGACCGATGGGAAGACTGCATGGTCCGCGAAACCAACGAGAGCGTGTTCCTTAGCCTCGAAGCGGTGTTCGTGGAACAGGCGCGCCAAGCGGGTGTCCGCGACCTGTTGGCAACGCTGTCGCTTGACGAGTGTCTCGGCCTCGCGCACACGCGCGATGAAAAAGACCCGCGCCGGCGGAATCTCATCCTCGTCAAGCGCAATACTTGACGAACAGAAGATAACAATATCCTGGCGACTTCCTGAGGGGAGTCGCTTTTTTTATTCATGCGCGCGTCGCGACCAGCCGGTCGGCGACTTTGTAGATGTCGCCCGCGCCCATCGTGACGATAACGTCTTCCGGACCCGCTTTTGCGAGTTCCGCGGCGATGGCATCGAACGAATCGAGGGCGAGAGCGTCGACGCCGTTCGCCCGGATGCGTTCGGCGAGGAGGCCGCTCGATACCGAGCCGTCATCCTTTTC
>JAJXVW010000046.1 GCA_021781935.1 bacterium | reverse complement strand
AGGCATCTTCGACCGCATCATGGAGGAGTCCGGCGGCGATCGTCGTCGCGTCCATGCCGTATTCGGCAAGGATTTTCGCGACTGCCGCCGGATGGATGAAATACGGCTCGCCCGAGTAACGCGTATGGCCTTCGTGCGCTTTTCTTGAAAATTCGTAGGCTTTTTCGATGAGCGAGATATCTTCGCTCGAAGGTGCCGACATCTCACCGACAATCTCCTTGGCGGTCGTCATGGAAGCTACTATACACGCATGTCGTTTTTATTTCAGGTACTCGGCGGCTTCCTCAGGCGTGAGCGACTCCGTCTTCGCCGTCTCGGGCAGATAGATGCGGCGAAGGCCTTTTTTCAGGAAGAGGCCTTGTTTGGACTTGTAGAGCACGAGCGACTTTCCGGTTTTCGGATGTCTGCCTATCTCTCTCGCTATCTCGACCCCGCGCGGCGGCTTCTTCGGCTCGGCGAGGAGGGCGAGCGCTGTCTCAAGCGTGACGGTATAAGGGTCGCCGACAGCGGCCTTGAGTGAGCGGAATTCGCCGTCGCTGCCGACGTAGGGCCCGAAGCGTCCGGTCGAGGCAAACACGGGCTTGCCGGTATGGGGGTGGAGCCCGAGCTCGCGCGGGAGCGAGAGGTATTTGAGCGCGTCGGCGAGCGTCACCTGCGCGAGGTCGGTGCCGGGCGGAATGCTCGCCCGCCGCGCCGCGGCCTTCCGGCGGCTCTTCGCACGCCCTTTTTTCTTTCTCGTCCCGTCTTCCGGGTCAGGATCCTCTTTTTCCTCGAGCGGCATTTCGACGTACGGCCCGAAGCGTCCGGTCTTGATAAAGATCGGCGCGCCGGTGTCGGGGTGGTACCCGAGAGGCTCATCGCCTTTCAGTTCAGCGCCTTCTTCGGTCCGCGCGCCGATGCAGTCGGGATAGCGCTTGCAGCTCATGAAGATCCCGCCGCGCCCGAGCTTGTATTCCATCGGGCCCTGGCACAGAGGGCACGGAAACTCGCGCGGCGCGTCGCCGAGCGACGTCGCTTTCGGCAGCGCATCTTTCGCCTCCACCGCCTTCTCGAAGGGTCCGTAGAACGCGGCAAGGGTCTCCGTATAACCGCGCTCCCCGCGGGCGATCTCGTCAAGCTCGTCTTCCATCTCCGCGGTGAAGCTATCGCTCACATACTCGGGGAAATGTTCTTCCAGCCAGCCCGATACGACCATGCCGGTCGCCGTCGGTGTGAGGGTTCTTCCTGTCTTCTCGACATAGCCGCGATCCTGGATCGTCTTCATGATAGAAGCATAGGTCGAAGGGCGGCCGATGCCGCGCTTCTCGAGTTCCTTGATGAGGCCGGCCTCGGTATAGCGGTTTGGCGGTTCGGTTTGTTTTTTGTCGGCGTCGAGAGAAGCCAACGTTAGTGTATCGCCCTCCTGGAGTGCGGGAAGTTCGACGTCTTCGCCGCGCGCCTTCGTATCAAGCGCGAGCCATCCCGGGAAGAGCGTACGCGAACCGTTCGCAGAGAAAAGAGGGATGGCGGCATCCGCTTCCACTTTGACATTCGTGCGCATTATGCGCGCCGGAGCCATCTGCGAAGCGAGCGCGCGGGTGCGGATAAGCGCATAGAGCTGCTCTTCGTCGGGCGTTGCTCCCGCCCGCTCTCGTGCGGGATCGGTCGGCCGGACAGCTTCGTGCGCCTCCTGCGCGTTCTTGCTGGTCGTCTTATACGCGCGCACCTGAAGATATTCTTTGCCGAAATCCTTCTCGACGATGCCCGCCATCTTCGCGATCGCCTCTTGCGCGAGATTTACCGAGTCGGTGCGCATGTAAGTAATGTGACCCGCTTCGTAGAGCTTCTGCGCGGCGCGCATCGTCCTCGACGGAGCGAAGCCGAGGCGGGTCGAAGCGGTCTGCTGTAGGGTCGAAGTGGTGAACGGCGGCCGCGGCTGCCGTTCTTCGGCTTTTTCAGAAATGGCGGCAACACTCCACGCGGCGCCCTTGCCGGCGTGGACGATGCGATCGGCTTCCTCCTTCGTCGCGGGCTGTTCGGTACAGACGGCGGGGAAATCGCCTGCCTTTGAGGAAAAGAGCGCCTGCAACACGAAGTATGTTTCCGGTACGAAAGCCTTTATCTCGCGCTCGCGTTCCGCGAGGATCCGCAGCGCCGGCGATTGCACACGTCCGGCCGAGAGGCCGTAGCGTACTTTTTTCCAGATAAGGCCGGAGAGATCGTACCCGACGATACGGTCGAGGACGCGCCGCGCTTCTTGCGCGCGGCGCAAATGCTCGTCGATCATGCGCGGATGCGCGAGCGCTTCTTCGATAGCGCTCTTGGTGATCTCATGGAAGACGACGCGCTTGGGCTTCTTCAGATCCGCGACCTCCTTGATATGCCACGCTATCGCCTCGCCTTCGCGGTCGGGGTCGGTCGCAAGATATACCTCGTCGGCCTTCGCCGCGGCATGCTCTATCTTCTCGATCACCTCGCGCTTCTCGGCGGGGACGACGTAGCGCGGAGTGAAGCCGTGCTCGATATCGACAGCGTCTTTGTTGCTCTTCGGCAGGTCGCGCACGTGCCCGACGGATGCAAGAACGGTGTAGTCTTTGCCGAGGTACTGCCCGATAGTCCGGGCTTTTGTCGGCGATTCGACGATAAGTAATCTCTTGCTCATCTGCTCACTCATAGCGCGTATACCTCTCTATGGTCAAGTGCGCGGCCGGAAAATCATGCCCGTTAAGAAGCCCTTACGCCCTGCGCCAGGCGCCGAATTCCTCCTTGATAAGGCCGTGCAGCTCAAGAGCGACGAGCGCGGTCAAGGTCTCGCCCGCGCCGCCGGAGGCGGCGCGGAGGATCTCGTCGCGGGTCTTCGGCTCGGCGAGCAGGCTCCAGACCTCGCGTTCGGCGCCTTCAAGCTCTCGCAGCGCCGGTGCGCCACCGGATTCCCGCGGCATGATCTTCAACGCCTCAAGGATATGGAGCGGTTCAGCCACGAGCGTCGCCCCGAGACGGATGAAGAGATGCCCTCCGAAAGCCTGCGGGTCTCCGATGCGGTGCGGGACGCAGAGCAGGTCGCGGTTGTACTCGCCCGCGAGCCGCGCGGTGATGAGCGTCCCGGACTTTTGTCCCGCTTCGATGACGAGCACCGCATCGGCAAGCCCGACCATGAGCCGGTTGCGTTCGGGAAACAGGTACGGCCTCGAGACGGTCTCCGGCTGGTACTCGGAAAGGAATCCCCCGCCCGCTTTCAGGATCTCTTTCGCGAAGGATCGGTTGCTCCGTGGATAGAGCACGTCATCCGCGAGTCCGGAGCCCGGCACCGCGAGCGTATGAAGCCCGGCGTTAAGTGCGGCTTTATGCGCGCAGGTATCGATCCCGAGCGCGAGACCGGAGACTATCGAGATCGGATATCCCGCAAGGCCGGCGATAAGCCGTTCGCACGCTTCCTGGCCGTAGCGGGTCATTGCGCGGCTCCCGACCACCGTGAGCAGCTTCGTTCCTTCGGGCGGGAGCGCGCCGCGGATCCACAACCGCTCGGGCGGTTGCGGTATCTCAAGCAGTTGTGCCGGCCATTCGACGCGCGCGAGTTCGCGTATCTCCATAGGGAGAGTATACTAGGCGCACATGCTTGATATACATTTTATTCGCGAGAACGCCGACATCGTGAAGGCCGGTGCCGCGAAGAAGCGCATCGACGCCGATATCGACCGGCTGCTCGCAGTCGACGACGAGCGCAAGGCGTTACGGTTTGAACTCGACTCGAAGAAGGCGGAACAGAACCGGCGCAGCAGCGAGATCCAGCGCGCGAGCGGCAACGAACGGGAGAAACTGATCGAGGCGATGCAGCACCTCAAGAACGGCATGGCCGAGAGCGAAGAACGGCTGAAAGGCGTGATGGAAGAGTGGCAGCGGCTCATGCTTACGGTCCCGAACATCCCCGATATGTCGGTACCCGACGGCGCAAGCGACGCCGATAATCTCGAAGTGAAGAAGTGGGGCACGCCGACGGAGTTCGATTTCGCTCCGAAGGATCACGTGGAGCTCATGACCGCACTCGGCATGGTCGATTTCGAGCGGGGGAGCAAGGTCGCCGGCTTCCGCGGCTACTTCCTCAAGGGCGACGGCGTCCTCCTGGCGAACGCGGTATGGCAATTAGCGCTCAAGCATTTCTCGGCAAAAAAGCTCGTGCCGATGAACGTCCCGTCTCTCGTGCGCCGCGAAGCGTTCCTCGGCACCGGCTACCTGCCGCAAGGAGAGGAAGATTTGTACAAAACGCAGGATGGGGAGTATCTCGCGGGCACCGCAGAGGTTGCAAGCATGGCCTATCATATGAATGAAGTCATCGATCTTTCCGCAGACCCCGTGCAGTTCCTCTCCTTCTCTCCCTGTTTCCGTCGTGAGGCAGGCGCGCACGGGAAAGACGTGCGCGGCCTTATCCGCGTGCACGAATTCTTCAAGTGGGAGCAGGTCATCCTCTGCAAGGCCGAGCACGACGAATCGGTCCGAGATCGG
>JAJXVW010000045.1 GCA_021781935.1 bacterium | reverse complement strand
CTCCTTTCGAGAGGGTTTTGGTCAGACGATCGGAAAAGGTCTTTAACACCTTTGGGTCCTCGATGCTCACTTCGAGCACTTCCCGGCCCGTCTCCCGCGCCAAAAGCTCGCGCAGCGTTTCGCGTTTGCCCGTCTCCGCGAGGTCGATTTTCGACAGGATGATCACCTCCTCCTTCTCGGGGAGCCCGTGCCCAAAGGCCTCGAGTTCGGCGCGCACCTCCCTATAGGCTGAGATGGGGTCTTCTTGGTCAACCGAGACGAGATGCAGCAATATTCCTGTCCTTTCTATGTGCTTGAGAAATTTAAAACCGAGTCCTCGTCCATGCGAGGCGCCTTCGATGAGTCCGGGTATGTCGGCGAGCACCTGCCCGTAAAAGTCCCCGAGGTGCGGCTCGAGCGTCGTGAACGGATACGCTCCCACCTTTGATTTCGCCCGCGTGAGCGCGTTCAAAAGAGAGGACTTCCCCGCGCTCGGCAGTCCGATGAGACCTGCGTCCGCGATAAGCTTCAGGGAAAAGGTGATATCGCTCTCTTCCCCCGGCTTCCCGTCCGTCTGCTTGAAGGGGTTCTGGTTCGTCGAACTCTTAAACCGAGCGTTCCCTTTGCCGCCGGTCCCTCCGCCGAGTACGACGACCCGCTCCCCTTCTTCCTTTATATCGAAAGTGTGCCCGGTCTCGGCTACCCGAGCCGTCGTCCCGACCGGGACCTTTAGGACTACGTCCGCTCCGTCCGCACCCGTCTGCATCGTTCCGCGGCCTTTCTCTCCGTCTACCGCGGAAAAGGATTTCTCGTACCGGTACTGCGAAAGCGCCGCGAGATCCCGCACGCCTTCGAGCACAACGTCGCCGCCCTTTCCGCCGTCGCCGCCGTCAGGACCTCCGCGTTCCTTTCCTTTCAGGTGGAGCCAGTGCACGACGCCGTTGCCGCCGTTGCCGGCACGCGCGTGTATAGTTACTTCGTCGACGAATGCCATAGTGAGCTTACCCTAGCATAGTAGGCGTAAAGCGGCACGGCGCGCACGAGGTCCGTACGCGCCCCGAGCAAAGAGACCCCGCTGCTACTCGGCGATAACCCAGCCCTCCTTGAGAAGCGGCTCGGCCTTCTTGTATTTGAGCGTTTGCGTCTCTTCGCCGCGGCGCACGGTGACGAGGTCGTTCCGTCCGTGCGTCTCCCCCCGGACGATCTGCGCCGTCGCATCCGCGCCCGGTTCTTCCGCTCCTGCCGCATGCATCTGCGCGCGCACCTTCTCCTCTTCCGCGCGGATGCGCGCTTCATCCTGAACGACGATGTTGGGGATGTTTTCCGCCATGGATCGCGCGATGTTCGCCTCGAGCGTGCGGAAGCGGGTCAGCCCCTCACGGCGGTATTCAATGAGCGGATCGCGCTGTCCGTACGCGCGTAGCGACACCGAACGGCGCAGATAATCCATCGTTTCGATATGTTCGAGCCAGAAGAGGTCGATGACTGAAAGCAGCAGCCGGCGCAATACCGGCACGAAGTTATCGCCAAGCTGCGCCTTCTTCGTGTCGAACGCCGCGCGCGCAGCCGCATCGTCTCCGAGCATCTCGAGCACGGTACGCTCCACCTCCTCATCCGTGCCGAGGAGGGCGGCGCGGCGGCGCGCGTAGACGGCGAGGCGCTGCGTGTTCATGACATCGTCATAGGCGAGCACCTGCTTGCGGGCGTCGAAATTGAACCCTTCGATGCGCGCCTGCGCGCTCTCCAGGGATTTCGTGATCATCGAGCTCTCGATGGGTTCGTCCTCCGCGATGCCGAAACTGCCCATCACGCGCTTCAAGGTCTCGCTCGCGAACACGCGCATGAGCTTATCGCCGAGCGACACGTAGAATCTCGTCTCGCCGGGATCGCCTTGACGGCCGCTGCGGCCGCGGAGCTGATCGTCGATGCGGCGCGCATCGTGGCGCTCGGTGCCGATGACGGCAAGCCCGCCGAGCGCCACCACCTGCGCGCGTTCCTCTTGGGTTGCGAGCGCGCCGCCGAGCTTGATGTCGACGCCGCGACCGGCGAGGTTCGTTGCGACCGTAACCCTGCCCCGCTTCCCCGCTTCCGCGATGATCTCGCCTTCGCGCTCGTGGTTCTTGGCGTTCAGCACCTCGTGCGGGATGCCCGCGTCGCGAAGGCTGTTGCTCACGACCTCGTTGTCTTCGATGGATACGGTGCCGACGAGCACCGGCTGTCCTTTTTCATGCTTCGCTTTCACGTCCCGCGCGAGCGCGCGGTATTTGCCGGCGGCGGTCTGGAAGATGAGGTCGTCGAGGTCCTTGCGCTGTACGGGACGGTTCGTCGGAACCGCGACTACCTCGAGCGCATAGACGGTGTAGAACTCCTCCTCGCTCGAGACGGCCGTGCCCGTCATGCCGGCGAGCTTCTCATACATGCGGAAAAGATTCTGGAACGTGACGCTCGCATAGGTGCGAGTCTCTTCTTTCACCATGACGCCTTCCTTCGCTTCGACCGCCTGATGGAGGCCTTCGGACCAGCGGCGACCCGGCTGGAGACGTCCGGTGAATTCGTCGACGATGATGACCTCGCCGTCCTTGACCACGTACTCCTTATCCTTATGGAACAGCGCCTTCGCGCGGACGGCCGTCTCGAGATGGTGCGCGTGCTTCACGCCTCCTTCCGTATAGATATTCTCCATCCCGAGCGCTTGCTCGGCCTTCTGCATGCCGGCGTCCGTGATCTGGATCGCCTTTTGCTTCTCATCGACGGTGTAGTCCTCGTCCGCCGCGAACGTTCCGACGATCTGCGCGAAGCGCTGATAGAGGTTTTCCGAATCGCCCGCCGGCCCGCTGATGATGAGCGGCGTGCGCGCTTCGTCTATCAAGATCGAGTCCACCTCGTCGACGACCGCGTAGTAGAAGCCCCGCTGTACGATCTGCGCGGCATCGTACGCCGTATTGTCGCGCAGGTAATCGAAGCCGAGCTCGTTGTTGGTCGCGTAGGTGACGTCCGCCGCGTATGCGTCGCGCTTGTTGACCGGCCGCAGGAAATCATAGATCACGCGGAATGCGCCTTCGGCGTCGCGCTCGGCGTCTTCCCGCGAATCGACGTGCGACGGATCATATATATATGAGCCGGTAGACGTGACGATGCCCACTGAAAGGCCGAGGAAATCGTATACCTGTCCCATCCATGCCCCGTCGCGGCGGGCGAGATAATCATTCACGGTCACGACCTGGACCCCCTTGCCCGCAAGCGAATGAAAGACGGCGGGGAGCGTGGCGACGAGCGTCTTTCCCTCGCCGGTGCGCATCTCGGCGATCTTCCCCCGGGCGAGCGCGAGGCCGCCGATGAGCTGCACATCGAAGTGCCGCTGGGAAAGCGTGCGGCGGCCGGCCTCCCGCACGAGCGCGAAAATGAGCGGGAGGTCGTTCTCCGAGGCGCCGCCGGCCGCCCGCGACCGGTCGCGGACCTCGCCGAAACGGCGCTTGATCTCGTCATCGGGCAGCGTCTCGAGCTCGGCCGAGTGCTGGTTGGCCGCCTCCACGACGGGCGCCGCGGCCTTCAAAAAGGAGGCGGATTGGTTCTTCGCGAAGAGATTCGAGAGACTGAACATGGAGCGCACTATACCATTTCAGCGTTTGCGGCGCTGCCCAATGAAAAACGCTCCTTGCGGGAGCGTTTTTCTCGCGACCACGCCGATTAACGGCGGCGACGCTTCGCAGTCTTGCGCTTTGCCGTCTTCTTGGCGGTCTTGCGCTTCGCCGTCTTGCGCTTTGCGGTCTTCTTCGCTGCCTTGCGCTTCTTTGCTGCCATGTTGGTTGCGATTAGAAATGAGGGCTGATATTCGACCCATTCGCACACGAGTGAATCCGCATACGAATGTTATGCATGTATTATTGCGCGCAAATATTTTTTTATGATGGAAAAATGTTCGTCGTGTGGATAACGTGCGCGCGCATGAATGCGCGCGCACGTCGCACGCAACGCGCGTCATCGCATGAACGTTTCGACTTCGCGTTCGATCGTGATTCCCGTCGCCGCGCGTACGCGTTCGGCGATTTCTTCCGCAAGCGACTCGACGTCGCGCGCCGTAGCCGTCGCGTCGGTCGCGATGACGAGCGGCTGACGCTCGAAGAGCCGCGCGCCCCCGACGGCATGTCCCTTCAGGGAAAGCGCGTGATCGAGGATCCAAGCAAGCGAAATCTTCGCCGCGCCTCCATCCTGCGGGAAATGCGGAAGCTCCGGATAGCGGGCGAGAAGCTCCTCGGTGCGCGCGCTCGAAACGACCGGATTCTTGAAGAAGGAGCCGGCCGTCCCTTCTTTGGAAAGGTCCGGGAATTTTCTCATGCGTATCGCGCGGACCGCGCACGCCACCTCCGACGGCGTCCCGAGCGATTCGCCCGCCGCCGCGGCGCTTTGCAGATCCTGGTAGCCGAGGCGCGGCGCACCGCGGCGCGAGAGCGTGAACGCGGCGCCGAGCACCGCGAGGCGCCGCGAATCCTTGAACGCGCTCATACGGTACGCGAAGCCCGCGT
>JAJXVW010000044.1 GCA_021781935.1 bacterium | reverse complement strand
GCGAGCACCATGACCGGCCCTTCGACCGTGTCAACCGCCCGCTTCTGCTCAGGGTTGAGCTTCGCATAGGCTTCGTCGAATGCGGTGGTCGTCGACATGCGCGTATGGTATCAGAAACCGCAGCGATACTTGCTTTTTCAGTCATATTATTGGATAATAGCGATCGGCGAACCCGCGCCAAAGGCGCGGGTTCGCGAAAGTCCTTTACACCAACCCAATCACTAAGGGGGCTTCATGCTCACGAGTCAGACTCAACTGACCTTCTCGGTAACCGGCTATCGCGGTACCGGCCGTTCAACGCTCTACAACGAACTCCGGGTGAACGCCCCAAAGCGATTCCCGGGGGTGCCATTCGCCTTTCTCGGCAATCCGTTCGCGGACCTGCCGAACCCGCTCCTCTGGAGCAAGGCCGAGCTCGAGAAGCCGGCAACGACGCGCCTGCTCGAATGCTGGGCGCGTCTCGACCAGGTCCGCTCACAGGCGCTACAGCCTGCGCTCAAGGAGGGCAGGATCGTCATCACCGACGGTTTCGGCCTCGATGCGTTCATCTACGCGACCTCGTGCGTCAACTGCGACGCGGACAACGACGAGGCCGAGCAGCTGCATCACGCATTGGTCGATGTCCGGCTCAAGCAGTGGAAGATCCGGCCACCGGAGTATCTGCTTGTGCACGCTGATGCCGATCTCATGGATGAAGCTATGTGCCGAGCTGCACCAAGCGTTCGACGCATCCATGAAGCTGAGCGCTTGAAGCTTATCACCCATCAGGAGCGCATGATCGAACGGTACTTCGATCCGACACATGGCCAGAACCCGCCGCTCTATCTCACGCTCGCGGCGGACTCCGGACCCGACGAGATGTGCGAACAGGCGCTCGACCGTATCGGCAGGCGTCTGAATGAGCTCGCGCTGGCAGCGTAGCTTCGCGCACAATGATTGGGAAAGGCCGCTGACTTTCGTCGGCGGCCTTTTCGCGTACTGGCGCGTTACGCCTCGACGAGGGCGAGCTCCCAGTCGTCGCCGAACTGCGCGGTTCGGATGTCGTCGAAAAGCCCCCATGATCGCACGAGGTCGGCGGCTTCCTTCAGGTGGGCGACGTGCTCGTCGCGCGAGACCGGATTGCCCGCGCACTGCAGGTGACCGGTGATGAGGATGGATTTCGATCCATGGCCGTTCGCGGAGATCGCCGCCTTCGCCCTCACCCAGTCCTTGAGCGACATGCGTAGCTCCTCGGATGCTGCGCCGTAGTGAGCGCCGTCGGCAAGCAGGCCATTGATGCCCGGCTCAGTGATCGTATCTACGTACTCTCCGCCGAAGAGATCCTTTGCGAACGCGACGGTCTTCTCCTGACAGCGGCCGTCCATGCAGCCGAGCACCGTGACGAATATACCTTGATGTGACATCGCATGACTCTAGCACGACGCGGCAGGCAGATTCAACGCAGCGAGTATTGACCGGTGTGGGTCCGTGTGCTACAGTCTTGCCTGAACCGGTACCAGAGAGGGAAATGACATGGACGGGGGCAAAGAACTATTGCTGCTAGGAGTATCCGTGGTGCTCCTAGTACTCGTCGGAGTGACCTACGCGTTGGGAACTGCCTATCTCGGGTGGTCTCCCTGATCGCCGAAATCAAGCGGCGCGAAAAACGGCGACTTCAATCGCCGTTTTTTCTTTTGGAAGAGCGTTCCCTAGTATGACTTCAGATGCCGCGCGCGCTCGTGAAGCCGGATTTTCTCGAGCGCCTTCGCCTCGATCTGGCGAATGCGCTCGCGGGTGACGCCGAACTCCTTCCCTACCTCTTCGAGCGTATGGTAGATGCCGTCCTGGAGCCCATGACGCATCTCGAGAATCTTTCGTTCCTTCGGCGAGAGGTCCGAGAGGATGGCGCGCACCTGCTCGCCCAAGATGCGCTCGGATGATTCCTGTACGGGGGACGGGATCTTGTCATCGGCGATAAAGTCGCCCAAGGTGCTCTTCTCATCGTCGTCGGAACCGATCGGATTCTCCAGAGAGAGCGTGTCCTGATTGATCTTCTCGATCTGGTAGATCTTCTCGGGTTCGACGCCCATCTCGACCGCCACTTCCTCCGGCTGCGGATCGCGGCCCAAGGCCTGCGCGAGACGACGCGAAACCTGTTTGTATTTCGCGATAGTCTCGACCATGTGCACGGGGATGCGGATGGTGCGCGACTGATCGGCCAATGCGCGGGTTATCGCCTGGCGAATCCACCACGTCGCGTAGGTCGAGAACTTGTAACCCTTCTTCCAATCGAACTTGTCAACCGCGCGGAAAAGGCCGAGATTTCCCTCCTGGATAAGGTCGAGGAGCGTGAGGTCCGGTGAACGGCCGACATACTTTTTCGCGATTGATACGACGAGTCGCAGGTTCGAGCGCGCGAGGATGTTGCGCGCTTCGTTATCGCCCTTTTCGATCCGCTTCGCGAGCTCGCGCTCTTCCGCGGCCGTGAGGAGCGGGTACTGTCCGATCTCGCGGAGATAGATCTGGATGGAATCGTAGCCGGTCGAGTGACGATCCTTGATGTTCCTCGTCGCAAGATACTCGTCGGCATTATCCTCGAGCATACCCCCTTCGAGCACGTCCACGCCGGCGGTAGCGAAACGCTCGTAGAGCGTTTCGAGGAAATCGACGTCTTCCTCGACGTGCGGGAACGACTTCAGGATCTCGTTATAGGTGACGTAACCGCGTTCCTTGCCCTTCTCGATGAGCTCCTCGGCCGTGAGCTCTTTGGCTTCCGACGCCTTCCGCTTTGCTTTAGACGCGGCTTTCTTCACGACCGTCTTGGCGCGCGCCGAACGCGGGGCTGCCTTTGCAGTCCTTTTCGCGTTCTTCTTCGACGGTTTCTTGACCGTGGCTTTCGTGCGTTTCGCTACCGGTTTCCTGACGGTCTTTTTCTTTGCGGGGTTCTTTTTGGCCATGTGGAAATGAATGAGTCGCTGAAATGCGCTGAGGTGTTTTTCGGGCTGTTCGGGCTGATGGTGAAAATGAGGCGGGACTAAAGCCGGGCGAGCCGGGCGCTCAGTGCAGCGCAAGCTTCCTGCGTACGCGCGACTTCAGCCGCGTCTCCCGCGACCTCGGCTCGTCGTAATTCCCGCACCGCTTCTTGATACGCCTCGCGGATCACCGCTTCTTCAAAGGCGCTAAGCAGTTCATCTGCCGCATCTTCCGATGGCTCCTCGCCGAATGTCTGTTCCGCCTGGAACACGACGGCTTCTGGGAGCGCCTCCGAAGGTAACGGGTGAACGCCGGTAATACGACTATACTCCGAGGCAACCCGCCTCGCAAGCGGCGTATCCGGATACGCGCGTGCTGCCGCAAGCAGAAGCTCGGCGCGCTTGAGGCGCAGGGATTGCGCTGCCGGCGGAGTAGCCCGCGCGGCGGTCGTCTGAGCTGATGCTGGTTCCGGCTCCGCGGTCGCACGGCTTGTCGCCTCGCGCACGGATTCGGTCGAGAGCCCGAGTATCCGTCCGGCATTTTGCATGAAATGTTCGCGCTCAAGAGGGCTCTGCACCGCGCGGATAAGCGGGAGCACTACGCGCTCAGCCGCCGCAATGAGCCGCTGCGGATCCTTTTCCCGTTCGGAGAGCACGGCAAGAAAGAAATCAACGACCGGTTTCGCGTCTTTGATGCACTTCGCGAATTCCTGCGCGCCCTCCGGCGAGCTCGAAATGAGTTCCGCCGGATCCTTTCCCCCGGAGAGTCGCGCGGCTTTTACCCGTACGCCTTCCCTCAACGCCAACAGCGCTGATTTCGCGGTCGCCGTGAGTCCCGCCTGATCCATGTCGAGCACGAGCATGAGGTTGTCGCTATACCGCTTCATGATGTTCACGTGGCGTGACGTGAGCGCGGTGCCCGAAAGCGCGACCGCGTTCTCGAAGCCGGCTTGATGGCAGTGGATCACGTCCATCTGGCCTTCGACCAGCATCGTGAACTGCCGGGCTCGCATCGCATCTTTCGCGCGATCGAGACCATAGAGGATGTCCGACTTGTGATAAAGCTCGGTCTCCGGACTATTGAGGTATTTCGCCTGCTCGTCGGGCGTGAGTGCGCGACCCGTGAACGCGACTGTCCGGCCCACCGTGTCGCGGATCGGGAACATGAGCCGGTTGCGGAAGCGGTCGTAGTAGGTGCCCGGCTTGCCGTCGGCCTCCTTGACGAGCCCGGCCGCGAGGAGCTCTTCGGTCGAGTATCCCTCCGCCGCGAGGTGCTCAAGAAGCGCACGCCACTCATCCGGCGCGTATCCCAGTCCCCAGCCCGATATGGAGTCGCTCGTGAGTCCTCGTTTCTGTGCGTACGCGAGCGCTTCGGTGCCCGGAAGCTGCGCGGCGTACCACGCCTGTGCCTTCGCTACCGCCTCCCGCAGCCGCTCAAGCTTGTCGCTCGCTTCCTTAGCCGCCGGATTGTAGACGATCTCGACGCCCGCTTTATCTGCGAGCATCTGCATGGCTCCCTTGAAATCGACGCCTTCGACCTTCTGTATGAAGGTGAACATGTCGCCTCCTTCGCCGCAGCCGAAGCAATGGAACGTCCCGCGCTCGAGACTCACGTGGAAGCTCGGCGTCTTTTCCTTATGAAAGGGACACAGGCCGATGAGCGAG
>JAJXVW010000043.1:1067-4661 GCA_021781935.1 bacterium | reverse complement strand
CAGAGCGCGTAGTGGCCGAAGGTCTCCAGTATCTGATGGCGCCGCACGCGGCGCAGGAGGCGATGATTGTCGCGAACCAGAGCATGCAGCTCGTCGAGCTCCTTGCGCAAATCAGGTTCCATAGTCCCTCTATCTTAGCATTCCTCGCCGGCGGCACGCCGTATGCGTTCGAGCGTCTCGGTAAATGCCTCGAGCTCCGCGTGGGAGAGCGTCCCGAAGATTTCCGCGAGAATCGTCGTCCCGCGACGCATCGTCGTTTTAAGCTCCGTCTGCCCCTTCTCGGTCAGCGCGAGTTCCGAGGCTCGCCGGTCGCGCGGATTCACGGTGCGCCGCACGAGACCATCGGTAACGAGTCCGCGGATGAGCGACGTTGCCGAAGGCGCAGTGATTGAGAGATACTCCGCGACCGCGCTCATCGATGGCCGGTCTCGCGTCTCGATGAATCGCATCGTCTCGACCCGCAGCCACTTCGAGGGATCAAGCCGTTTTCCCTGCGCGAACCGGGTACGGATGGCGCCGCGCACCGCGAAAAAGTTCGACGCGGCACGCATGATTTCTTCAGGAGAATGTTCGTATGTCATATGCATTATCCGCCTGCCATAGCTTCCGCTCGAGCTTCAGGCGGGAGGTCAGCGATGGAGCCGGAAGACTGGAGAAAGAGCGCCGCAAACGCGCCGACGAGCATAGCACCGGCAGCCCACTCGAATACCGTGCTATAGGCAAGGAGGTCCGCCTTCATGATTATAAGCTGCGCGCCCTGCGCGAGGATGCTCGGGCTCGTCGAGCGAATGTGCGAATTGAGCGCGACAGAGAGCACGTTCGCATTCGTCGCGTTGGTGAGAATCGTGCCGAAGAGTGCGATGCCGAACGCGCCTCCGATGTTGCGCGTCAGGTTCAGGATTCCCGAAGACATGCCTACTTCATGGATCGGAACGGCGGTCGTAGCCGCATTCGTGAGCGGCGCCATGCCGAGCCCGAGCCCCGCGCCGAAGAGCACGAGCGGTAGGACGAAATCGCCGTAGGTCATGGCGGGATCGAGCGTGCGCAGCAGGTAGAACGAGAGCGCGGCAACCGCCATGCCGAAGGAGACCGTATAGCGCGGATGGAACGTGACCGCAAGCCGCGCTCCGAGGGGCGCGAAGATCGGAAGCGTGAGCCCCATAGGCACGAAGAGAAGCCCGGTTTTGATGGCGTCGTAGCCGAGGAACGACTGCGTGAAGACCGGAAGGAGGAACATGGCGCCCATCATGCCGCCGAAGGAGATGAACGAGACGACGAGGACCGAAGAGATCGTCGGGTTCTTGAAGAGCCTGAAATCGATCACGGGGTGCGTGTGCCGCGTCTCCCAGACGTACGTGAGGTAGCCGAAAACGACCGTCGAGAAGTAGCAGAGCACGCTCGCGGTGGAGAACCATCCCCATACCTGGCCCTGATCAAGCACGAGCACCATCGCGGTGATGGCTCCCGCGAGAAGGACCGATCCGAACCAGTCGAATGCGCCGCGCTCCTCCGGGTGGTCATGCGGGAGGTAGAGGAGAGTCATGACGAGCCCGGCGATGCCAATCGGCAGGTTGATATAAAAAATCATACGCCAGGAGAATTGATCGATGAGGTATCCGCCGAGAAGCGGGCCTATGATCGCTGAAACGGCAAAAGACGAGGACCAGATGCCGAGCGCCTGCGCGCGCGCCTTCGTATCCGTAAACGACTTCGCGATAAGCGACATGGCGGTCGGATAGATAGCGGCTCCCACAAGCCCCTGCAGCGTACGGAAAAACACGAGCGAAGTGAAATTCCAGGAAAGCCCCGTAAGCACCGAGACGACGATGAATCCCGTGAAGCTCCAAACGTAGATCTGGCGATTCCCGAAGAGGTCGCCCAGCTTCCCGAACACCGGGACGAACACCGCATTCGAGATGATGTAGGCCGTCGCAATCCACGCGGCGGTGTTCACAGAGATGCCGAAATCGCCGATGATTTTCGGGACGGCAAGATTCACGACCGTACGGTCGAGGCCGATGAGAAGCGTCCCGAGCATGACCGTGGCGAGCACGAGCCACGGATGCCCGACGAGCGATTGGTTCTTGCGCGCCGTCATTCCCGCCATGCGCTAGTGAGACGGATAGACGTACATGCGGGCGCTCATGCCATTCTTCAAGAACGGATATGCGCTCGTGTCGAAACGCGCCTTCACGTCGAACTGTTGGACCTGGCGCTGGTTCGAGATATCGAAGACGATTCCGCTCTGATTCGACGTAGGAGCGACTTCGTCGACGACGCCCTTGAAGAGACGGGAGCCGTATGCGTCTACCGTAAAGAGGACCGGATCGCCCACCGCCACCTGCGCGAGACCCTTATTTTCATCTATCTTCCCGACGACACGCAGCTGTGAAGGATCGATCTCGGTTACGACCGGCGTGCCTGGTGCTACCTGGGCGCCTACGGTGTCGCCCGTGTCGACGATGAGTCCCGCGACCTTCGCGGTAACCACCTCGGTGCCGACGAGCGCGACCGGGGCGTTCGCCGCGACATGATCGCCCGGGTTCACATACACGGCATTCAACCGGCCGCCAACAATCGGCGACAGCGTGATGAGCGGCGCGGAGATTGTCGAGCTTGAGATAGCGATCTCGCGATTACTCGAGATGAGATAGCTTGCGACGCCCGCGATGATGAGGATGCCGACCGCGACGCTCCCGTAGACGAGCGCTTTCTTGCGGATATCGGACCCGGTGGCCTGCTTGGTTTCATTCATACGCTATCAGGATGCGGCTGTTGCGCCGTAAGTGAGTATCGTCTGCCCTTGCGTAAGTCCGCTCACGATTTCCGTCATGCCGTTCGCGCTTGAGACGCCTGCGGTAACGGGAGTCTTGACATACGAACCGTTGGCGCGCACGTACACGAACGCGCCGGTTCCGTCCGTGATGATGGCACTCGTGGGGACGAGCAAGACCGAGTCCTTCTGGCCGGTGATGATGCGCAGATTCGCCGTCATGCCCGCTGAGATGCGCGGATCGTTCGCGTCGAACGTGACCGTCACGCCGTAGGATGATACGCCGCCCGTAACGGTAGCGGCGGGATCTACGGTCGTGACCTTTGCCGGGAACACGGCGCCCGGATAGGAATCGAATGTCGCCTCAACCGATTCCCCGATTGCAATCTTCGCGATGTCAGTATCGGAAACATTCGCGGTCGCCTCATACTTCCCGTCTGCGATAATTGCCACGCGAGGGTCTCCCGGTGTAACCGTCTCTCCCGGATTCGCGTTCTGGGCAGTGATGGTGCCCGCGATCGGCGCGATGAGTGCGGTCTCATTGAACGCGACCTGCGCGCTCGAAACGGCCGCTTGCGCCGCATCAACGGCCGCTTGCTGAGCCGCTATTTGGTCTGCGGTAGCGCCGGCCTTCGCGAGCGCGAGAGTCCCTTTTGCCGACGTATAGCCTGTGAGCGCCGCCGTGAGGCTCGGGAGAGCGCCGGAAAGCGAGCCGGTAATCTCGGATCGCGCGGCATCGATACTCGCCTCGTAGCCGGTGAGCTCCGACGCGGTAAGGATACCGCCCGCGGGCGTCTCGGCGAGCAACGTCGCCAGATTAT
>JAJXVW010000043.1:0-1057 GCA_021781935.1 bacterium | reverse complement strand
AGGAAGGTATTCACCTGATCGAGATACCCGCTCACGGTCTCAGCAGTCGCGGCCGGCGCGGTCGAGCTAGCCGAGAGCGACTGCCACGCGATGAGGACCGGCTGCAGCGCGACGCGTTCATTCGTCACGATTGTCGCGAGGTTCGCGTCCGGAGCGGTAAAGGCGAGGGCTGCGCCCGATGTCCGCGGATTCGTGAAGAGCTGGTCCGCCTTCGCCTGCACCGCATCATCCGCCGCGGCATACGCATTCTGAAGCGCATCCGTAAGCGCCGCCTGCGCCTGGGTGAGGTTCGCCTCGTCTATTGCAAGCTGTTCGGGGCGCGTCCCGCTCTTGAGCGAGGCGAGCTGCGCAACCTGCACTTCGAGTGATGCCTTCGCCTGCGCAAGGGCTGCGGACTCGCGTGCCCCGTCAAGCGATACCAAGGTTTCGCCGGCGGAAACATGGTCCCCGACGGCCACATCGATAGAGCGCACCCGCCCGGGGACCTGGAACGACAGATCCGTGCTCTGTGCGGACGTTACCGTTCCGGTCACGTCCACTTCCTGAGTGATCGCCCCGCGCGTAACAACCGCCGTCGCTCCGCTCGGAGCGACCGAGGTCGAAACATACGTGTACGCGATTATCGCGACGCCCAGAATCACGGCGCCGCCGATGGAGACAGCCGGCTTTGCGAGCAGGGAGAGCACGGTATTCAGCGAGTCCTTCATGCACGTCTTTAGTTAGATATCCTAAATATATCATGAAAGCCCCGCCTGGGGCAACGCGGCGGCGCGCGACGCTCCTACGACTCTTCGACCGCGACGCAGCGATCGCCGTCACAGAGGAATCCTCCGCACGCATCGCACTCCATCTTGTAGAGGGACCACCGTCCGCTGCCCGCGAGTGCGATAGCAAGCGATGCGGCGGCGAGGAGAAGTTCGAATTCGTGCGCGCTCCAGCCGCGACCGATACCGGTCAGGAAAATTGCGACAATCATTTCGATCGCAAAGAGAGCGCCGAACAGCCTCGTCGCCACACCTAAGATAAGCGCGGCGCCGCCGATGACCTCAAGGAGTGC
>JAJXVW010000042.1 GCA_021781935.1 bacterium | reverse complement strand
AGGCGCCTTGGCTGCGGCGAAGGACCGGAGCGCTAGGGCAGCGCGCGAGCCGTATGCCAAAGTCCCGCGCGAAGACCTTACCTCGCTTGTCGAGGAGATTGAGAAGCAGGCGAAGCATGCGACCGCGCCGGAGGCGGCGCTCGCCGCGCTGCAGGCCATCCGCAACGCGGTCAGAGCGTTCGTCGAGCGGTATGCCGGCCGCCGCGACGATCTGCTCGAAGATGAAGAGCGCGCGGTGTACGCGCTCGAACACGAACGCGGTCAGCTGGCGGAAAGGGAACACGGGCTGACACGGCGGCTTGAGGACGCGCGCGCGGCGCTCGCTCGCTCGCGCGAGGCGCTCACGGCGCACGACGAGACGGGGAAGGAATTACGCCGCCGCATCCTCGATCTTGCGCAGAAGAAGGCGCATGAGGAGGGAGAGGCCGCGCGCTTCGAGGCGCGGGAACGGGAGCTCCATCTTCTGCGCGAATCGCTCGAGCGCCAGAAGGGAGAGACTCTTGCTGTCGCGGGCGCCGCCGCGGTTACCTATGCCGCGCTCCCTTCGCTGCCCGAGGAAGCTCGGGCGGTGCAGGAAGATCGCCTCCGTCAGCTCGAACGAATGAAGATTCGTCTCGAAGAAGCCGGCGGCACGGGCGAGGACATACGGGCCGAATTCAAGGAGGTATCCGAACGCGAGGCGTTTCTCGGCCGAGAGCTGGAAGATCTCGATCGCTCCGCAGCGGGGCTGCGGCAGCTTATCGATGACCTGAACACGGAGCTCGCAAAGCATTTTGCGGACGGGCTCGCGAAGGTGAATGCCGCCTTCAGCGAGTACTTCGCGCTCATGTTCGGCGGCGGCGCGGCGCGGCTTTCGCTTGAGGAACCGGAAGCGTCGGAGGAAGACGACGCGGACGAGGATGACGAGCTCGCGCAGCCGCAGAAGAAGCAGGGCATCGAGATTGCCGTCAATCTCCCGAGGAAGAAGGTGAAGAGCCTCATGCAGCTCTCGGGCGGCGAACGCGCGCTCACCTCGATCGCGCTCATTTTCGCGATGAGCCAGGTGAATCCGCCGCCGTTCCTCATCTTGGACGAGACCGATGCCGCTTTGGACGAGGCAAACAGCCGCCGCTACGGCGATATGATCGAGAATCTCGCGAGGAAGTCGCAGCTCATCGTCATCACCCATAACCGCGAGACCATGAGCCGCGCGGGCATACTGTACGGCGTTACCATGGGGAACGACGGAGTCTCGAAGCTCCTGTCGGTCAAATTCGAGGAAGCGGTTCAGGTGGCGAAATAGCAGCGGCTGGTTCCGTGCACGTTTTCGCTGCGGAAGGCGTAGTATGTGATGAACCCTTAATCGCTTCCCGTATGGCCGCATTCGAACATTTCAAGCAGCACGTCAATTCCGCCGCCCGATTACTCAATCTTTCCGACGCGGAGCGCCTCGCGCTCGAGAAGCCCGATCGCATCCTGCGGGCTAATCTCACGGTGAAGCTCGATGACGGAAGCACGGGGACGTTTCCCGCATACCGCGTGCAGTTCAATAACGCGCGCGGGCCCTACAAGGGCGGTATCCGGTTCCATCCGGAGGCGGATGAAGACGAAGTTTCAGCGCTCGCGGCGATGATGGCGGTGAAGTGCGCAGTCGTCGGCATCCCGTTCGGCGGCGCGAAGGGCGGCGTGACCGTCGATCCGAAGAAGCTTTCGGCGCGCGAGCGCGGAGCGCTCGCGCGCGCATACGTACGCGCGTTCGCCGATCACCTCGGTCCCGATATCGATATTCCGGCTCCCGACGTTTATACGACGAGCGAGACCATGGCCGCGATGCTCGATGAATACGAACAGATCGTCGGAACGAGCGCGCCCGCGATGATTACCGGGAAGCCGCTGTCGATAGGCGGCAGCCTCGGTCGTGACACGGCGACCGCTGACGGCGCGCTCGCAGTGCTCGATGCGCTGCTTGAGGACGAGAAGCTCGACGCTGTTCGCCTTACGGCAAGCGTGCAGGGAGCCGGAAATGCCGGCGCGCAAGCGGCGCGGTTGCTCGCGCGCCGGGGCGCGGCAGTCGTCGCGCTCTCAGACTCTTCCGGGACGCTCGCCGATCCGGCAGGCATCGACGTCGCCGCGGCTCTCGCGGGAAAGGAAGCGAAGAAGGAATTTGCCGCGTGGGGAGCGGTCGGCGGCGTGGGGAATGTCATGGAAACCGACGCTCGCCTCTTCGTGCCGGCGGCGCTTGAAGAGCAGCTCACGGCGGATACGGTCGGCGCGTTGCGCGCGGCATACGTGCTTGAGATTGCGAACGGTCCGACGACCCCGGACGCGGATCGGACGCTCTTTGCTCGCGGCGTGACGGTCGTGCCGGACGTGCTCGCGAATGCCGGCGGCGTGACGGTCTCCTATTTTGAATGGATACAGGGACGCACGGGCGAACGCTGGGAGCTCGACCGAGTGACTGATGCGCTCGCAAAGACGATGAAGCAGGCGTACCGCGAAGTAGCGGGATTTGCGAAGGAGCGCGGCGTCTCGCTGCGAGACGCCGCGTACGCGCTCGCGCTCTCCCGCCTCATCGAGGCGATGCGCGCCCGCGGTCGCGTCTAGGAAACCGGCACAAAACGGAACCCCGCGCCGGTCAGGCGCGGGGTCGTCGTATCCGAAGTTCTGTGATCGCTGCCTCCTTGAGCTCCTGTATGAGTCGGAGATTCGACTCGCGTTCGCAGCTATCGACGGGTTCCCGTATGGCATTCATGCGCTTCAGTTCCCCCCATTTCTTCATCTGTAGGACCGCGGGTAATCCGAGGTTCTGTAGAAGCTTAAGGGTCTGCCGAAGCGTCCGTTGATGTCTCGGTTTTCTTCCAAAGAGGCTCATAGCCGCTCCCATGCCGCGTTCCGGCCGTACTTGTACCGCACGGGAGGAGGCCTTGGCAACTATGCGGGGATAAAATCGAGTTCCTTATCCGCAGGCCGCGCCGCCAGGAGACGAACCCTTATCGGATCGCCGAGCTGGTACACCTTTCCGGTTTTCGCTCCCACCAACCGGAATCGTTTTTCGTCGTAGGTGAAGTAATCGGTCCCTATGTCCTTCATGCGGATCATGCCGTCCGCGCGCGTCTCCCGCTCCTCCACGTAGAGACCGCGGTCGGTGACGCCGGAAATGACCGCATCGAAGACCTCGCCGATGCGCGGCGCCAGGAACTCAACCTGTTTCATCTTAACGCTGTCGCGTTCGGCGTCGGCGGCCGCGACCTCCCGCTCGGATGCATGACGCGCGATCTCGTCGAATTCCGCCATCTCCGCCTTCGTGACGCGCGCTCCTCCGGCATGGCTTTTGACGAGCCGATGGATGATGAGATCCGGATACCGACGGATAGGGGACGTGAAATGCGTGTAGTAATCAAAGGCGAGGCCGAAATGCCCGATGTTCTTGGTCGCATACACCGCCTTCGCCATGGAGCGGAGGATGGCCGTCTTCACGAGGTACTCCTCGGGGGTGTGCTTCACCTCGTCAAGGACTCGATTCAGTTCCGCGCCGGACACAGTCCCGCCCGCGGTCTTCAAGCGGTAGCCCATTACCTGCAAGAGGTGAGCCAAGGTGGCGATACGATCGGCATCCGGCGTATCGTGGATGCGATAGAGCGTCTCGAAATGGGGGCCGCCGTTTGCGGTGATCTTCGAGAGGTATTCCGCGACGTTCTCGTTCGCGAGCAGCATGAAATCCTCGATCATGAGATTGGTCGCCTTGCGTTCCTTGAGATGAATGGCGACCGGCCGCCCCGTCTCATCGAGTTCAACCTTCACCTCCGGCGTATCGAACTCGATGGCGCCCTTCTGTTGCCGTCGCGCGCGGATCCGCATCGAAAGGTCGAGCAGGATAGCGAGCTCGTCGTGAAGGTCGCCGTTTCCCGAGTCCAAGGTCTCCTGCGCATCCTCGTAGGTGTAGCGGCGGTCGCTATGGATGACCGTCTCGCCGAACCAGGTATCGATGACATTCGCCTGCTCGTCGAGCGTGAATACCGCCGAGACTGCGAGCCGATCTTCGCCCTGCACCAGGGAGCAGAGCCCGTTCGAAAGCACCTCCGGAAGCATGGGGATGGTACGGTCCACGAGATAGACGCTGGTCGCGCGCTCGCGCGCCTCGCGGTCGAATGCGTCGTCCGGCTTCACGAAGAACGAGACATCGGCGATGTGGATGCCCACCTCGTACCGTCCGTCGGCGAGCTTCTGTACGGAGAGCGCATCGTCGAAATCCTTCGCGTCCTTCGGGTCGATGGTGCACGTCGCACGGTCGCGGAAATCCCTGCGGGGACTCGCGCCAAGTTTCGCGACTTCGGCCGCGATGAGGTCCTTGCCCTCGGACTCATACCGCTTCGCTTCGACCGTCACGCCGGGAGGGAATTCGCTCGAGAATCCCTGGTCGAGCGCGAGCGAGCGCATCTCGGTCTCGTGGACGCCCGCCTTGCCGATGACTTCCTCGACATTGCCCCAGGGCGCCGCGGCATCTTCAGCCCATCCCGCGATGCGCACGAGGACTTTGTAGCCTGGGTCGGCGCCGTGCGTATCCTTCACCGAGACGGGCAGGTGCATCTTTTTGTAGTCCGGTTCGATGAAGAAGCCGTGGTCGTCTTGCTCGAGGGTCCCCACGAACGTCTCGCGCGCGCGCTTCACGATTTCAATCACTTTGCCGCTCGCTCTCGGAGGCATGCGGCCCATGGGGTCCCGGTACGTGCCGGTTTCGAGTACCTTCACCGGTTCGCCG
>JAJXVW010000041.1 GCA_021781935.1 bacterium | reverse complement strand
GGGGTTGAACATCGACAATCTCCCCTTTTTTGCGGTCATCGCTACCCAGGCTAAGGGCACGACGGTCATTCACGACTGGGTCTTCGAGAAGCGCGCCATCTACTACACGGAGCTTGACCGGCTCGGCGCGACGACGCATCTCTACGACCCCCATCGCATTTCGATCGAAGGCCCGACGCGGCTCAAGGCCGCCGAGGTCATCTGTCCGCCGGCGCTGCGCCCCGCGACTATCATCCTCGTCGCCATGCTCGGCGCGGAAGGTCGATCGGTTTTACGGAGCGTCTATTCCATCAACCGCGGCTACGAAGACATCGTCGCGCGGCTTCATTCACTCGGCGCAGCGATCGAGACGTCCGGCGAATGACGCGCCGTTCCCCGCGCAGGCGCGGGGGACGGCCTTCCCGCGTCGGGGTTTTTCGCTATCATACGGCTATGAAGCCGCTCGGCGATCTCTCAGGCGAGTACGAAAGGAAATTCTCGGTCGCCAAGGGCCGCGGGAAAAAGACGGAGCGCGGTGAACTCATGCGCTTTTTCGTCCGTCATCTGAATCATACCCGTAAGCTTGACGGCCTTCCTGAGATCACGATGTCCCGCATGGGATTCATTCTCGAATCCATTCCCACCGAGGATCTCTACTATCTCCAGAGCGTCTGCTCGAAAGCGAAGAATTTCTCGAAGCGCTTCTGGTGGGAGATCGACCCTAAGAAGCATATCCAGGAGAATCCGTTCTAAATCGCGGTTGTCTTGGCGAACCTGGCGGCAAGGTGCGCACAAATCTGCTAGTGTTTCGGCATGAAGCCGATAGTCCAGCAGGAGGCGCCCGTCTTGCGGCAGATGGCAAAGCCCGTTCCTGAAGCGTTGTTCGGCACCGACGACCTCGCGCGCATTATCGCGGATATGGCTGAAACGCTCGATGCGGAACCGGACGGCGTCGCGATAGCCGCTACGCAAATAGGCACCGCCTATCGCATCTTCATCGTGCGCACCGACCGTACCCTTCCGCCGCCGCCCGACGGCGCACCGGCTCACGCCCCGCACAACGACGTATACATCAATCCGGAAATCGTGAAGACCTCCCGCCGGCGACAGCAGGCGGATGAGGGCTGCCTATCCGTGCGCGGCATCTACGGCACGACCGACCGGCACGAGCGCGTCACCGTCAAAGCGAAGCGCGAAGACGGCTCCACCTTCACGCGCGGCGGCGGCGGCCTCCTCGCCCAGATTTTCGAGCACGAGATCGACCACCTGAACGGCGTTCTCTTTATCGACCACGCGACGGATCTCGTGCACGCCCGTCCGTCGCACGTAACCGACCTCCCCGATCATGTCGCATAACGCACACGCGCCCTTCATCTTTTTCGGCACGCCGCGCGTCGCGGTCGAGACGCTCCGTGCCCTGCTCGACGCCGGCTTCACGCCGAAAGCGGTCATTACGAATCCAGACGCGCCGAAAGGGCGCGGACTCGAACTCACGCCATCGCCTGTGAAAGAGCTCGCCCTTTCACGCGGACTCGAGATCTTTACGCCCGAGAAGCTCGACGCTGCTACGGAAGAGCGTATCCGGACATTTGGCGCAGAGTATGCAGTCGTCGTCGCATACGGAAAAATCTTTCCCGAATCGCTCATCGAAGCATTCCCTTCGGGCGTGTTGAACGTGCACTATTCGCTCCTCCCGAAGTATCGCGGCGCCACGCCGACTGAAGCAGCGCTCCTGCATGGCGACACGGTGACCGGCGTCACCGTGCAGAAGATGGTGAAGGCGCTCGACGCCGGAGACATTCTCGCCCAGCGCGAAATCCAGATTGCTCGCGATGAAACCATCCGCGAATTGCGTCCGCGTCTCATCAAACTCGGCGCGGATTTGCTACTCGAGACTCTTCCGGGCTTCGAACGAGGCGACCGTACGGCGATGCCGCAGGATGAATCGCATGCGACGCATTCCGGGAAATTCAAGAAGGAGGATGGGCGGCTCGATCTCACCGCGGATGCGCTCGAGAATTGGAACAAGTACCGCGCCTACGCCGACACCATCGGCACATATTTCTTCACCGAGGATGGCACGCGCGTGAAGATAAAAGACGCGGAATTCGCCCTTGGCGAATTCCGCGTCCTGCGCGTTACCCCTGAGGGCAAATCAGAGATGTCGTACGAGGAGTTCTGCGCCCGTTAGTTCCCGAAACGGAGCATATTCTTTAATCGGCGCGCGCCGCTCTTCCAGCGGCTTTCTCCTTTACCGCGCAGACTCCGTATCTCGTGTTCAAGCGTGCTTCGTACTCGGTCTGCTGCCGCCGCTGGTGTAGGCTTCACCGCTTCGGCGTGCAGGACATCGCTGCCTATCGTGAGACGCGCCGTTATCCGTGCCGGCGTCGCGCTTCGTCCTTCAGGAGGAGCGGTTGCGATTTCCACATCGAGCAAGGCGATCGAATCCTCTGCGCCGAGGAGCCTGCGTATCGAACCGAGCTTCCCCGCAACCGCGTCGCGCGACGACTGCGGGAGCGATTCGAACTGTGTGGCATTGATTGATATTTTCATACGATTTTGCTTCATTCGCATCTGCCGGTATAGTACACGCATCCTTTAGTCATAATCAGTATACCGTATGGCGCAAGAACCCCTAAACGAAGGCACCAAGGTTCCTTCCGTAGTATTCAAGACGCGCGTCCGCGATGAATCAATCGGCGGCGAGAATCCGTATCGCTGGCAGGACGTCACCGCTGATGAGATATTCCGAGGCAAGAAGGTCGTGGTGTTCGGGCTTCCCGGCGCCTTCACCCCCACTTGTTCTTCCACCCACCTCCCTGGCTACGAGGCGAAGTATGACGATTTCAAGGCGGCCGGCATCGATGAGGTGTATTGCCTCTCGGTGAATGACGCGTTCGTCATGAAGCAGTGGGCGGACAAGCAGGGCGTCGCGAAGGTGAAGATGCTCCCGGACGGCAATGCCGCGTTCACGAAGGGCATGGGCATGCTCGTCTCGAAGGAGAACCTCGGCTTTGGCGACCGCTCCTGGCGCTACTCCATGCTCGTGGACGATGGCGAGATCAAGAAGCTCTTCATTGAGCCGGGACTGAGCGATAACTCCCCGGACGATCCGTTCGAGGTGTCTGACGCGGACACCATGCTCGCCTACGTGCGTGGCTCGAAATAGAGGTTCGTCCACGATTCAAAGGACACGCCCGCGGCTTCGCCGCGGGCGTGTCCTTTGAAATTATAATTTCAGTCAGGCACTGAGAGCAGCTTCGACGAACTGTGATGCCCGTTCACGATACGTACCTGGGACACCGGCACGCCGTATCGCTCGGCAACGATCTCGCGCACGCGCGTATTCGCGCGATTGCGCTCAGCAGGTTCACGCACCTTTATAAGGAGCGTGCTTCCCTTCTCAGCGACCTCCTCCCGCTTAGACCGCGGGGACGCAGATACCTTGAGATACATCTTTCGTCTGTGGCAGCGGCTTCCCCTTCAGATAGGCGACGATATCGTCGGACTCATACATCTCGACCTTGTTCTTCCGATCGATGAGGTACGGCACCTGCTGCTTCCCGCCGCGTTTCTTGAGTTCCTCCGCATGGCACCCTTCCGCAATGTCGCGCAACTCGATGCCGAGCCCAAGTTCCTTAATCACCTTCAATACCTTTTTCGAGTACGGACAAGTCGGTCGATAATAGAGCACGTACATGCCTCTGAGTATAGCAGCCGCATGGTACCGTTACGCGTATGGCACTCCCTTTTTCCACGCTTGATGGTTTTTATGCGGGAGCGCTGCCGCACCTCGCCGCTTTCGATGCGTTCTGCACGAAGCATGGCCTTGCGGGACGCGCGAAGCCTGATCATTTCTGTTATAAGTGCGACTCGTCCGAATCGTTCGAAGCCGCGCGCGCCCTATTTGAGACGGAGGCTCCATACCTGTATCAGTCCATAATCTCCAACAGACGCATCGCGATCGTGAAGCTCGGCCGCCCGCTTGAGACCGTTCTCGGCCCGATACACTTCCTCGAACTTTCCGACCAGAAGCCGGACGGCTCGCAGGCAAATGCGTACGACCACATCGAGGTCTATGCGACCGACCGCTCCTATGACGAATTCGTAGAGGAGCTGTCACGCGACGAACTTGTCATAGAAGAGAAGCGCCCGCACCACTCGACTCACGGAATCGCGCTCGACGGCGAATTCCTCTTCCGCACGACCCAAGGCCCGCTTATTGACAAGATAAAAGCTGAAGAGATGCGCTAGACGCTGCCTGCAAAGTAGACTTCACTTCCCTCATCTTTTCCGCTACAATGCCCTGGCCTTCGTTTTGGAGGCGCACATATTCCGCGGTAGCTCAGTGGTAGAGCGGTCGGCTGTTAACCGATTGGTCGTAGGTTCGAATCCTACCCGCGGAGCAGATGAATTTGGTGAAAGCGACCCATCCCCGTCCAGAAAAAAGTAAGCAATCGCAACACATTCTGGATTCGTGAAGAGTCAAGAAAGTTCGAGTCCCATCAACGGGCGGATGGGACTCGAACTTTTTCTATTGAAAAGCACTCGTTTTTGTGGCACTCTGTACCGTGGAGGAATGGTCCTCCGCAACAGAGAGGTTTTGCCATGAACGAAATCCCCTCCTCCGTTTTGATCGCCACGAAGGTGGTCGAGCCGGAAGCCAAGCCTGCGGTGCAGGTGCTGAAACCCGGGAAACGTCGTATCGTCGGCGCCACCAAGTTCGGCAAGGACGGCTGCGGCTACTAGCCAGCCCTACCGCCTTCACCTTAGTGCCCGGGGCTTTTTGCTCCGGGCATTATTCATGCAAAACCGAAAAGGAGAACGTTCCATGTGGCTACTCAGCTCATTCACGATCTTTGAAA
>JAJXVW010000040.1 GCA_021781935.1 bacterium | reverse complement strand
GGTTCACGGGCGGCATCTCGGCCGCCTCCCTCCTGAGAGACGCCAGCGTTTCCGCGACATCCGGAAATGAAGCGGCAAGCGCTTCCTCGAGCTCCGAATCGCGCGCGCGGCGCAGGAGTTGCGCGCGTTCGACAAGCGGTAGCGGCCACCACGGTGCGAGAAGCGCTTCGCGCAGCGCTGCGACATCGAGCGGGTCGGCGACTGCGCGCATGAGCGCGAGAAGGTAACGAACGGCCGGCCGATCATCGAGGTTGATATCTCCGGCGCGCAGCACCGGTATACCGCGCGCCGCGAGGTGGAGCGCAAAGAGGTCGGCGGTTTTGTTTTTGAGCGTGATGACCGCGATCTCGTGCGGCGCAACACCTGCGGCGATCGCTTCCTCCGTTAGAGACGCTATCTGGTCGCGTTCGGCGAGCGGGTCGGGTGCGGCAAGGAGATGCACGGCTCCGCCCTTGCCGCGCGCGGCCGTGAGTCTTGCATGTCCGCCTGTAGACGACGGGAGCCCAGCAAGGAGCGTGTGTGCATGATCGAGTACGTTCTGGTACGAGCGGTAATTCTCGGTAAGCGCGATAACGGTCGTGCGCGGATAAAGCTTCAGGAACGTCTCGAAATGGGTCGCGTCAGCGCCCTGGAAGCCGAAGACCGCCTGTTTCTCGTCGCCGACGATGAAGAGGTTCGGGTGATCATCCAGAGCGAGCGCGTCGAGGAGCGCATGCTGGAGCGCGTTCGCGTCCTGATGTTCGTCTGCGAGCACGTACTGATACTGCTCCTGCAGATCTGCCCGCAAGGCTTCGTCCGTCGTGAGCGCATCGACTGCTATCCGGAGGACATCGGTGTAACCATAGACGCCGCGTGCATCTTTCTCCGCGCGGTACTCCTCTATGAGTTCTGCGGCCTCGACGCCTTTCTCAAGGCGCTCAAGCCGCTTCGCGCCGACAGGATTGAGCTCCCCCGCTGCGCCATCCTTGCCGCCGCGCTTATAGCGCAAGTCGGGATCCGCTTCGATGCGCTTCGCTTCGGCGTCGAGCCACGCGCGATAGCCGGCGGACGAGAGCCGTTCGCGCGTCAGGTCCTCTTCGAACGACTTGAGATCTTCCAGGTAGTGATACGGCGATTTCGGGGTGCGCAAGCGGCTCTCCTTGCGATTCTCGAGAACCACGCGCCACAGGAGTATCTGCTCCATCTCGCCCATGAGCCGACGATCGGTGTATTCCGGGAACGCTTCCGGATACTGCTTCATGACGTGCTCGGCAAAGCCGTGGAACGTATAGACGGCGACTTTGCGCGCAGTCTCCTCGCCGATGAGAGCGCCGAGGCGCCGCGCGACCGTACGCGCTGCTGAATCAGTGAAGGTGAGTACGAGGATGTTCTCCGGGCTTGTCCCCGGCGCTTCTTTCAGGATATTCGCGATCCGCAGCGTAAGCACGTGCGTCTTCCCTGTCCCCGGCCCGGCGATGACCATGACCGGCCCTTCGACGGCGTCCACCGCTTCTTTCTGCTTCGCGTTCAGCTTTCCGTATGCTTCTTCAAATGCGTGAGTCGTGGACATTTCTCCCAGTCTAGCGCACGAGCGCAGGGAGCGTAAGACGAGCTATTTCGGAGCGGTTTAATACGACTTCAGGTGGCGGGCTTTATCGTGCAGACGGATTTTCTCGAGCGCTTTCGCCTCTATCTGGCGGATACGTTCGCGGGTGACGCCGAACTCCTTGCCCACCTCTTCGAGCGTGTGGTAGATACCGTCCATAAGGCCGTGGCGCATCTCGAGTATCTTGCGCTCCTTCGGCGAGAGGTCGTTCAAAATGGAGCGCACCTGTTCCGCAAGTATGCGTTCGGAAGATTCTTGCACGGGAGAGGGGATCTTATCGTCCGGGATGAAGTCGCCGAGCGTCGACTTCTCGTCGTCATCGGAACCGATCGGATTCTCGAGCGAGAGCGTGTCTTGGTTTATCTTTTCTATCTGATAGACCTTCTCCGGCTCGACTCCCATCTCGACCGCGATCTCTTCCGCTTGCGGGTCGCGGCCAAGCGCTTGCGCGAGACGGCGCGAAACCTGCTTGTACTTCGCGATGGTCTCCACCATATGCACCGGGATGCGTATGGTGCGCGACTGGTCGGCGAGCGCGCGCGTTATCGCCTGGCGGATCCACCAGGTCGCATACGTCGAGAACTTGTACCCTTTTTTCCAGTCGAACTTGTCCACCGCGCGGAAGAGGCCGAGGTTCCCTTCCTGGATGAGATCGAGAAGCGTGAGATCGGGGCTCCGGCCCACGTACTTCTTCGCTATGGAAACTACGAGACGCAGGTTGCTGCGCGCGAGGATGTTGCGCGCCTCGGCATCGCCCTTCTCGATGCGCTTCGCGAGCTCGCGCTCTTCGGCGGCGACAAGAAGCGGATACTGCCCGATTTCGCGCAGATAAATCTGAATGGAGTCGTAGCCGGTCGAGTGGCGGTCTTTTATATTGCGCGTCGCGAGATATTCGTCGGCGGTATCCTCGAGCATGCCCCCTTCGAGCACGTCGACACCGGCGACGGAAAAACGTTCGTAGAGCGACTCGAGGAAGTCGACATCGTCCTCGACATGCGGAAATGATTTCAGGATCTCGCTATAGGTGACGTAGCCGCGCTCTTTCCCCTTTTCGATGAGCTGTTCCGCCGAGAGCGCCTTTTGAGAGAGTTCTTTCGCTTTTGCTCCCCGTGCCGCGCTCCGCAAGACCTGTTTTGTCCGCGCAGTCTTGACCCGCGCGCTGCGCACGGTTTTTCCCTTCGTCTTCTTGGCAGGCGCACGGCGGGACACCGTTTTCTTTTTTACGGTCTTTTTAACGGCCTTTTTCTTTTTTGTGGGAATCGCCATATTGGAAAGAGTATGGAGTAATGATGAAAGGTTTTTAGTGCCCGAAGGCGGCAAGGCGTGCGGAGAGTCTCGCGCACGCCCTCTGTGTATCCTCGACGAGCGAAGCGTCTCCTGCTGTCTCGGCCCTACGCAGGTCCGCCACCGCTTCCTGATACGCTTCGCGGATGACCGCTTCTTCAAAAGCGCGAAGAAGCTCGTCCGCAGCGTCCTCGCGAGGATCCTCGCCGAATGCCTGCTCTGCTAGGAACAAAGCCGGCTCCGGGGGTGTGTCGAGCGGAGATTGGTGAGCTTCAGTAATTCGAAGATACTCCGATTTCACGCGCTCCGCAAGCGGGGTATCCGGGTAAGCGTGGAAAACGGCACGGAGCTGCTGTGACCGGATATCCCGCGGCGAGCGCGCGGCAGAGGACGGTTGGGTCGGACCTTTTTGCGGAGTCTCCCCTGTTTCCGGATGTTTCGACAGCCTGCCGAGCGACTCGCGAACCGCCTCGCTCGAAAGTCCGAGGGCGCGCGCGGCGACCTGTATGAAGTGCTCGCGCTCCATCGGGCTCGGTATCGCCGCGATGAGCGGAAGTACGATGCTTTCCGCAAGACGCAGGAGCCGATGCGGATCCCGTTCGGCTTCCGCAAGCTCGGCGAGAAAGAACTCGACAATCGGCTTCGCGGCCGCGACGCGCCTGCCGAAATCCTGCGCATCTTCGCCGAGGAGATCGGCGGGATCTTTCCCTTTCGGGAGCCGTGCAGCCTTCACGCGCAGCCCGGCACGGAGCGCGAGTTCGGCAGAACGCGCGGTCGCCTTGAGCCCGGCCGGGTCGGCATCGAGGACGAGCATGAGGTTGTCGCTGAAACGCTTCATGAGCGCGAGATGCCTGTCGGTGAGCGCAGTGCCCGAGAGCGCCACCGCATTCATAAACCCTGCCTGGTGCGCGTGGAGCACGTCGAGCTGCCCTTCGACAAGCATCGTGAAGCCGCGCGTGCGGATCGCATCCTTCGCGCGATCCATCCCGAAAAGGACTTCGGATTTGTGGAACAGTTCCGTTTCCGGAGAATTGAGATATTTCGCGACCTCGACCACGCTTTCCTTCGTTGAAGCCTCGGAAGGTACGGTGCGGCCGGTGAAGGCGACCACCCTGCCGGCGCTATCGCGTATCGGGAACATGAGCCGGTTACGGAAGCGGTCGTAGTACGTGCCCGGCTTGCCGTCGGCCTCCTTTATGAGCCCGGCCTCAAGCAACTCCGGCACCGTGAAGCCCTCGGCGGTGAGCGCTTCGAGGAGCGCGCGCCACGCGTCCGGCGCGTATCCGAGACCCCACTGCATGATCGAATCCTCGGTGAGGCCGCGCTGCTTCCCATAAGCGTGGCCGGGACTCCCATTGAGATGCTCCGCATACCACCCGCTCGCGCGGTTCAACGCGGAACGCAAGCGATCCTTTTTCGACGCGTCCTCTTGACGAGCGCCGGCCGCATACTCGACGGCGACGCCCGCCTTCTCGGCGAGGATCTTGAGCGCACCCTTGAAATCGACGCCCTCGATCTTCTCGATGAACGAGAACCCGTCACCTCCCTCTCCGCAGCCGAAGCAATGCCACGTGCCTCGCTCGGGCGAGACGTGGAAGCTCCCCGTCTTCTCCTTGTGGAACGGGCACAGGCCCACCAGCGACCTCCCCGCGCGCCGCAGCTTCACGTAGGGCGCGATGATGTCCTGGATGCCGAGACGTTCTTTAATCTGCGCGACGGTGTCGGTTGCCATGAGCTTGATTCTATCGCGTTTTTACGACGGACGCGGAACCCGATCGGGTTCCGCGCGTCTCTTTCAGAGCGAGCGGGTGGCACGCGGCGCGAAGCCGGCGCGGTCGGACGGCGTCGGTGTCGCCGGACGCGCAGACTGCAGCTTCGCGATATGCGAGTTCTTTTTGCTTCCGGCGAAACCGGTACCCGCCGGAATGAGGCGGCCGAGGATGACGTTCTCTTTCAGGCCGCGCAGACGATCGACGTCGCCCCTGAGCGCGGCATTGATGAGGATTTTCGTCGTCTGTTCGAAGGACG
>JAJXVW010000039.1 GCA_021781935.1 bacterium | reverse complement strand
GACTGAACGTCGATTATCCAGAACGGATAAAGTTACAGTCCGATCCCTTCAGTAATGGAGGTAAACGAAATGCGTGAGACAGGTTGGTCTCCTATCTACTACAGGCGTTGAGTATTGCGGAGGGTCGTCCCTAGTACGAGAGGACCGGGATGAACTGACCTCTGGTCTACCAGCTGTTCCGCCAGGAGCACCGCTGGGTAGCTATGTCGGGTTGCGATAACCGCTGAAAGCATATAAGCGGGAAACGTGCTCCAAGATAAGTACTCGTTATGAGACTCGTGGAAGATGACCACGTTGATAGGCTCTAGGTGGAAGCGCGGTGACGCGTTAAGCCGAGGAGTACTAATATGTCCAGTCTCTCGTGCGGAACCCTGGAAAACACAATCATCGTTTTCAGTTGAATTTACCTTCTCACGTATTCATTTTTGTCATGGCGCAGAAAACGCGCCCATGATGTTGGTGCTTCGGCGGCGGGGTCACACCCGTTCTCATTCCGAACACGGCAGTTAAGCCCGCTAGCGGCGATGGTACTCACCTTTACCGGTGGGGAGAGTAGCTAGGCGCCAACATCATGGGCGTGTTTTCTTTTCGCGATGCGAGTGATATATTCAACGGCGAGGAAGCGGAGTCCCCATGGGTGCGGTTCACGTCAGTCGACGACTGTTAACACCTGAGTGGCAGCTTTCTCACGAGCCTGGCGTAAAACCCAGGCTCACTTTTTTGACGCGTAAGGGGTCACCCACGCATAATTTTCTGATGAAAATTTGCGCGGGCCCGCCTCGCGCCGTCGCGCTCCGGCTCTGAGAAGCTCCAGGTGTTCGCTCCTCAGCCCGTTCTCATTCCGAACACGGCAGTTAAGCCCTCTTGAGGCGATGGTACTCACCTTTACCGGTGGGGAGAGTAGCTAGGCGCCAGAACCGAGCATTCGAAAAACGAAACGCCGCGCAATGCGCGGCGTTTCGTTTTATACTGTCTGCATGAGTTGGGCAGGCCGCCGACGGTTCATCATACTTTCCATACTCGGCGCGGTCGTGCTCGCGATCGCGGCAGTTACGATTATCGCGACCCTGCACCATACTCCTTCGTGTACTGACGGCATTCAGAACCAGGGAGAACAGGGAGTGGACTGCGGCGGTCCATGCCCCTATCTCTGCAGCGCGAATGAGAACCCCCCGACCGTGCTCTTTACCGCGCTCGTGGGCAATGGTCAGGGCCGCACCGACGTGATCGCGGAAATCGAGAATAAGAACACCGACGCCGCAGCGAAGAACGTACCGTACACGATCGCGCTCTATAACGCTTCGCATGTACTCGTCCGAGACATCTCCGGTTCGGTAGATCTTGCGCCGGGCGCGACCGTGCCGGTGTATCTCCCCGGAGTCGAGAGCGGCACCCATACGGTCACTTCCGCGTTCCTTTCCATCGATCCGGCCGAAGTTCACTGGTACCGGCTTGCAAGCGATCCGCGTATCGTGCCGCAGGTTTCGAACGTGGTCGTAGCTGCAACCTCGACCGCGCCGCTCATCACCGCGACGCTCGACAACCCGAGCACCGATCTGCTCACGCAGGTGCTCGCGATCGTGCTCGTGCACGACGAGCGGGGGAACGTGATTGCCGCATCGCAGACGATTGTTCCGACCATTCCGCCGCTTGGCTCGGCGACGGCGACGTTCGCCTGGAATGTGCCGTTCCAGGGGACCGCGATAACGACGGAGGTCATCCCCGTCATCCCGCTGCCGTGACCGGTCCTCGTTCGTTTTCCCGTGCGCTTGCCGGCAAGGCTTTCTTCGATTGGACGCTCCTTTTGCCGGCGCTCGCCCTCTCCTGCCTCGGCATCCTGACGATGAGCACCTTCGGGCAGGGCGTGTCGCTCGCGCCGCGGCAGATCCTGTGGCTTCTGGTCGGCACCGTTCTTTATTTCGTGCTTGCGTCGCTTGACCTGCGCTTCATACGGCGCACGCCGGTCATCATGTCGCTGTACGTGCTCTCGCTCGTATTGCTCGCGCTCCTTCTCGTCGTCGCGCACCCGGTCATGGGTGCGCGCGCCTGGTTCAGCTTAGGCCCCGTTTCGTTTCAGCCGGCGGATCTCGCGAAGCTTGCGCTCATCGCGCTCCTTGCGAAATACCTATCGCGACGGCACGTCGCGATAGGCGACATTCGGCACATCCTCGTGTCCGGCGCATATGCGTTCGCGCCCATACTTCTTATCGTGGTCGAGCCGGACATGGGCAACGCCATCATCTTCACGGCTCTGTGGCTCGGCATGATGCTCGTCTCAGGCATAAGCAAGCGGCATCTCGCGATACTCGGCCTCATCGGCCTCGTTGCAGCGGTCGGCTTATGGTTCGGCGGATTGAAACCGTACCAGCGGGAGCGGATCGTCTCGTTCGTGAATCCGGCGAGCAACATCCACGGCGCGGGATATAACGCATATCAGGCGAAGATCGCTGTCGGCTCGGGCGAGCTTTTCGGGAAGGGCATAGGGTACGGGACGCAGTCGAAGTTGCGCTTCCTCCCGGAATACCAGACGGACTTCATATTCGCGGCGTTCGCCGAGGAATGGGGATTCGTGGGCGTTATCATACTGTTCGCGCTCTACGCGTTGCTTTTCACGAGGCTTATGCAGATCGCGCAATCGGCTGCGACGAATTTCGACGCATTCTTCACGCTCGGGTTCCTCATCTTGTTTGCCGCGCACCTTGCGATACACGTGGGAATCTCTCTGGGACTCTTGCCGGTCACGGGCGAGACTATCCCTTTCATGAGTTCGGGCGGGTCGCACCTCATGCTCGAATTCGGCGCGCTCGGCATCATCACTTCGCTCGCGCGGCACGGGCGCGCGGCACCGAAGGCGGTGCTACAGAACGAATTCCTCGGCGTGTGACCCGTGGTGGTTACTCGTAGAGAGCGAGCGTCTCGCGCACCATGCGCGTTTCGGAGAAATCGCGTTCGATTTTCTCCTTGAGCGCAGCACCGAGCCGTGCGCGAGCTGACGGATCCGCGTAAAGCGTGCGGAGCGCCGTTGCGAGGGCGGGTCCCGAGCCGCGCGGGAAGAGCAGCCCGGTTTCTTCGTCCGTTATCGCTTCCGGTATGCCGCCGGTCGCAGCGGCTACGACAGCGCAAGCGGCGAGCCCTGCTTCGAGGATCGTGAACGGGAGCCCTTCCTTGCGGGAGGGCAGCACAAATACGTCCGCCGCGGGAAGGTAGCGCGCGGCATCCGGGAGGAACCCCGTAAAGAATACGCGCGAGGAGAGATCGAGCGTCCGCGCGAGCGCGCGTAAGCGGCCTTCTTCCTCTCCCGCGCCGATGAGTACGAGCGCGGTATCTTCCGGCTGGCTCGCGAACGCGCGGATAAGCAGGTCGAGACCCTTGTTGTAGTGGAGCTCGGCGATGGAGAGATACCAGAACGGGATCGAGACGGCGCCCGTAGCATGGCTTGCAAGCGATTCGCGCGCAGTCTCGCGCGAATCGAAACGATGCGGTGCAGCTCCGTTTCTGATTGTTACGAGCTTCCGCCGAGAGAATACGACTGGCGCATCGAGGCGATCGTACTGTGACACCGCGATGACCTTCGTCGCGAGCGCGATGGTCGCCCATGAGGCCATCCATACGAAAGAACGGACGAAGCGGTTTTCCCGGCTGCGGTGATCCCAGCCGTGCGCGGTGAATAAGATGACGGGAACGCCCGAGATCCGCGCGGCGAGCGCCCCGAGGCCGCCGGCCTTCGAGCTGTTCAGATGCACGACGTGAGGACGTTCCGTGCGGAAGAGGCGGCGAAGCTCGGCATATGCGGCGAGTTCGCGCCGGATCGAGAAGTCGCGAGAGAAGGCGCGGACCGGGATGATGCGGACCCCGGCTTCGGAAAGGCGATCGGCGAGCCGTCCGACCGGTGCGCCGGGCTCTCCAGTTCCGCCGAGAGCGACCGCGACCTCCGCGCCCGCAGCTTGAGCCGCTTTCGCGAGCGCGAATACGTACGCCTGCGCGCCGCCCCAGTTCGATTTCGTGATCACGTACAGGATCTTTCTGCGGGAAAGCGATGACATACCGGTCACTTTACACTTCTTGAGGGCGTTATACTATGCACAATCATGGCATTCTCGCGCCGAGAAACGGCGATTCTGCTCATCGGAGATTTCCTGCTGCTCGGGGCGTCGCTCTGGATTACGCTCCTTCTTCGTAACCTCGCCGTGCCGCGTCCAGGTTACTTCGAGGGCAACCTCATCCCGTTCATCCCGATATTCCTCATATCGCTCATCATCTTCTACGTAGCGGGGCTCTACGAGAAGCAGACGAGCGCGAAGCGCCGCACCATGAGCGAACGGATCCTGGGGGCGCAGACGGCCAACGTCATCATAGCCGCCATATTCTTCTTCGTGCTGCCGCTCTCAATCGCGCCGAAGACCATCCTCGTCATCTATCTCGTCGTGTCGGTCCTCGCCATCTCATTCTGGCGTTTCTATCGCATGCGCAACGAGCTCGCCGAAGAAGTCCGGGTGCCGGCAGTGCTCGTGGGTTCAGGTCCCGCGGTCTCCGAAGTGTACGAAGAAGTGCGCAGCAACGGGGCTTACGTCATGCGCTTTTCTGAGCATATCGATACGGCGAAGCTTCCTCCGGGCGCGCTCGCGAAGGAACTCGCTGCGGCGATAGATCGCGGCGCGCGCATGGTCGTGCTCGATACCCGCGATTCGCAGGTCGCCGTCGAACTGCCGCAGCTCTATGCGGCCATGGTCGCGGGCGTCTCGTTCCTGGAGTTCTCTGCCGTCTACGAGGACATCTTCGATCGCGTGCCGCTCGCGCACGTCGATTATGCGTGGCTTCTCGAATGCCTGCCGCGGGAGCATTCACTTTACGATACCTTGAAGATTCTCTTCGATCTCGTGCTCACGCTCATCGTCGGGACCGTTGCGCTTCCGTTCGTGCTCATCGCGGCGCTTCTC
>JAJXVW010000003.1:6862-24071 GCA_021781935.1 bacterium | reverse complement strand
CTTCCATAGGAAGAGCTTGGCGCCCGTGTAGTAATTGAATCCGGCCTCGAGTATCTCGATGAACGGCTTTCCGTTCATCCGATAAAACGAGAGCGCGCCGCCGAGTCCTCCCACCGGGATAGAAATGATGACTGCGAGCCAGAGCGGCAGGTAGAAGAAAAATAGTACGAGGAGCCCGGCTGTTCCCGCGAGATATATGAATTGCTTGAGCGTAAGCGGCCCGACGATCTTGTCCTCTACTTCGATGAACTGTGGGACCTGGTACTCCATTGTGTGCAGTATACCGCGGGCGCGGGCCGCGGCGGGACATTTTCCGCAGCGCGCGGCCCGCTATCCCCCGCGGATGTCCTTCGTCTGGATAGGGCTCTCGATGCCGGGAGACCACTTCGCATCAATCTCGCCAAAGCGCGCTTCGTACTCCTTGAGGTGATGTTCAAGGCTCTGGACGAGCCGCTTCATGTGTTCGGGCGAGAGCGCGTAGGCGTTTGCGGTGTCCCCCACCATCATGACAAGCACGAAGTTCTCCTTCGAGTGCCCGGTGAGCACGTTCTCGCAGTATTGTTTAGGGATAGCGTTCAGATCAGTAGGCATAGGGAGGCGATTAGTCAGGGTAAGGGCTGTCCGGTGAGCACGCTGAACAGCCAGACCACGAATTGGAAGAACGGCCCGGCGAACAGATACGAGAATACGAGCAGAAACGCTATGAGCGAGAGCATCCCCATTGCGCGCACCTGTCCTTCGAAACGGTACATTCCGCGCGATGCGTGCCACGGAAGCGCAGCGCGCAATGCGGTGAATCCGTCGAGCGGAGGAAATGGAATGAGGTTGAATGCCCCGAGGAACAGGTTCACGAAGGTGATATCGCCAGCGACGGTCAGAGCGCCGGCGCCGAGGCCGAGCGCAGCCCCGAACCGGACCACGAGGGCGAAAATGACGGCGAGCAGGAGATTCGTCGCGCTTCCGGCGAGCGCCACGAGCGTCTCGCCCCAGCGCTTATCGGAGAGGTTGTAGGGATTATACGGGACGGGCTTCGCCCAGCCGAAAAATATGGGAGATCCCGTGAATACAAGAAGCGCCGGAACGAGGATTGAACCGACGGGGTCGAGGTGAGGGATCGGATTCAGCGTCAGGCGCCCCGACAGCCGGGCGGTCGGGTCGCCAAGTGCGTCCGCCATGTAGCCGTGCGCAACCTCATGGGCGATGATCGAAAGTATGAGTATGGCGAAGGAGAGGAGGATCAGGGTCATGTTGCTCGTTCGAGATTCTATGCTACCATGCGCCCTACGTATGGCACGGAAATGCGATATCACCGGCAAAAGCACCCAGATCGGCGGGCGCTACTCTAACCGTGTCCGCGCGACGCAGTTCAATCCGACGGGCAAGGTCCGCCGTAAGGCAAACCTCACGCGTCGCCGCATCTACGTCCCTGAACTCAAAAAGTGGGTGAACGTCGATATCTCCGTGAAGGGCCTGAAGACCCTCAAGAAGAACGGCGCCTTCGCGACGCTCAAGAAGGCCGGGAAGATATAGACGCGAGGTACGAGAGAAAATGAGCGGCGCGGGGGCTTTGCTCCCGCGCCGCTCATTCCTTCCATATGCGTGTCCCGTCTGAAACATAGGTGCCGGTCGGCGTAGAGGAAGACAGCATGATCGCGCCATAAGGAGGCAGGATGCGCTCCACATAGGAACGCGTGCGTTCGTCGAGCGATCCCCAAAATATGAATGAGGTTCTACCGTACGAAAGCCGTACGACAAGCGCGCTGTGCGGGGGTTTCATGTCATTCGGCGTCTGCGGCGGCCAAAGCACATCGAGGACCGCTCCCTTCGCAAGCGCTAGCCGATCTCCGCGGTAGGCGGGTAAGGTTTTCGTTCCTTGAGCGTTTGCGGCAGCCGTTATCGCGTCTTCGCGCGTTTGCGCGCCAAGCGAAGGCGTACGCAGCAGGGTCGGCACGCGATAGCGGCCGAGCACGTCCGGCAGACCTCCTTCTGCGGCAATCCCGGGGCTCGTAAGCACGACGGCCGCGAGCGACCGTTGCCACTCGGGCAAGGTCGTCCCGAGGTCGCGCAGTATCGAGGCGTCGCTACCCGTATCCATGAGTACCGCCCTGCCCTCCGGCGTCTGCACAAGCACGGCATCCCCACCGCTGGTCGGGATCACGCGTACCCTCATTTCTTGAGAAGATCCATCCACCAAGAAGAGTGTGCTGACTGCGACTAGTAAGAGCATGACACTCAGCCAATATGCGCGTGAAGAATCGTCCTGGAATGCCATACGACTCATAGTATCGAACCGCGGACCCATTGCGCATTTAGAAAGACGTAGTATAATGTCGAAGGGTGGCAAATGGTGGAGTGGAGAGATGGTTTCAGATGCAAAACTTCGACGAGAATTGTCGGAGATCGCTCGTCAGGCGCACGCGCTTATACCGCTTGCGCGCCGTTCGACAATCGAGAACGATCTCCGACGGCAACTCGAAGAATCGCTCAGGGAAGCGAAACGGCTCTTCCCGAGAGACCGAGGTAGGCAGCTTGCGTATGCTTCAGCACAGATGCGCGCGGGCTTGTTGGAAGAATTGAAAACGCATCGTGTCAGCACGATGCATTGAATATCATCACATCCCCAACGCAAACGGGCGCTCCCAGAGGGAGCGCCCGTTTTTTGTCGAGATTCTACTTATATCCTTCATTCGCATCCAAGGCCTTTCGTCGAGCTTCTTCTGCAGTTTCCCCGGAATGGAGAGCGCCGCGCGCATCTTCTGCAAAGTGTGTCCCGTCCTCTGCTTCCTTTTCTGCCTTAGCCTGCTCGGCCTTGGCGTCCCTGAAGGGGTTTTCAATACTCATAGTGTTGTGCTTAAGGGATATGCCGATAGTATGACACGGGCGGCATGGTTCACAAGTCCCACCGGACTGCGTGCTACAGTACCCACATATGTACGAAGAAAAGAAATTCAATCTGCCGGAGCTCAAGGGACTCTCGGCGAAACAGATAGAAGCGCATCTCGGGCTCTATGCGGGATACGTGAAGCACACGAATCTTCTCATGGAACAGATCCGCGTGCTGAAAGATTCAGATATGGAGAACAAGGCATACGTCATGGCGGAGCTGCGCCGCCGGCTCGGCTTCGAGTTCGACGGCATGCGGATGCACGAATATTACTTCAGCCAGTTCGAAGGAGGCGCGCAGGCCATGGAAGAGAACGGCGCGCTTTCGTCGCTCGGCAAGAATCGCTACGGAGAGAACGGCATCATGGGCCATGTGAAGGAAGTCGCCGGTACGCGCGGTATCGGCTGGGTCGTCGTCTACTACGATGACGTTTCGAAGGCGGTGCACACGGCGTTCGTTGGGGACCACGAGTTCGGACAGCTCGCCGGGCTTCCGGTGCTGCTCGCGCTTGATCTTTGGGAGCACGCATTCATGGTGGACTACCTGCCGGCGCAGAAAAAGGATTATGTCGACGTGTTCTTCGATAATCTTAATTGGAGTGTCGTCGAGAAACGTTTGGCGGATGCAGCGAAATAGATATAGATAAGGAGCGCGTACGCGGCGATTACGAACGCGAATGGAAACGCCGGAACGGAGAGCGCCGCCCACCGCAGGGAGGCGCTCTCTCTCGCTACCCGTACAATGAACCCGGTTGATGCGTACGCGGGGAATGCGACCAGACTCGCGACATGTCCAAGGCCGAACAGCATCCCCGCGATACCTGCGAGAGCGCTCGTGGCCATGGCAAACGGCAGCACGGGCATGATGAGCAGATTTGCCGGGATGGCGACGAATGAAAGCGTTCCCATGAAATACAACAGAAGCGGAAGGACGGCAAGCTGCGCGGCGAGCGTTACCGAGAACGCGTCACGAAGATATTCGGTCGGAATGAACCGGAACGCCCGTGAGAAACGCGGCGCGAGCCAGATGAGTCCGCCGGTCGCCGCTACGGAGAGTGAGAATCCCGGATCAAAGACGAGGAGAAACGGATTCCAGAGCAGCATGAGCGCGACCGCAGTGATGAGTATCCGGCCCGCAGCATAGGAACGAGCGGTGGCGCGCGCGAATAGCGCGAATATCGCCATAATGAGCGCGCGTACCGCGGCGCTGCCAGCCCCTGCAAGGAGAACGAAGACCGTAAGCGTGCACCCCGCGATGACCGCGTTTCGCGTTCGACGCGCGTGTGCGTTACCGAGGAGCGCAAGGACGGCCGTCGCGACGAGCATCACGTGGTATCCAGACAGCACGATAATCTGGACGATGCCGGTACGCGCGAACGCGTTCTTCAGTTCCGTGCCAAGCCCGGATTTGCCTCCGAGCGTGAGTCCGTGCGCGAGGGAGGCGTACGGTTCAGGAAGCGCTCGCTCTATCCCCCGCGCGTACGCCTGTCGCACGCGATCGAGAAACGCGGGAATCGAGTACCACGGCGCGGGCGCAATCGGCTTTACGCGCGCGTAATCGAGAATGAATCGGACGCCGTCTTTCTGAAGGTAACGGTCGTATCGGAAGATCCGTCCGCCGTCTGACGAGAATGCGCCCGGGACGTGAAGCGTTCCGGAAACCGAGACGCGCGTTCCCACGCTCACCGCTTCGCTTCGCGGCGTGACCGCAAGCATCGTAATCATCCTGCCGCCCGCGCGAACGGTTACCGGCGTGCGAGCGCTTGAATCGCGCAGGTCAGGGGGACCGACGATCACGCCGCGATAGGTGACGCGCGTTGAAACCTGTGCGACGAGCGGCTTCGGTAATGGCGTGTCCGCAACCGCGAAACGCATGTAGCCGAGCGTTGCGCACGCGAGAAAGAGCATCAGGACGCGCGCGGCGGGCAGGCGCGCCTGTCGGTAGACGATCAGGGCGGCGACGGACGCCACAGCGAACGCGATTCCCCAGAGCCACCCCGAAACGAGAAGCGATCGGATAAAAATCCCGCTCGCTACGCCACTGGATATCGCGAGCAGTATCCCCATGCCCGCATCCTAACAGCGTACGCGGCGCTCATCCGCCGTTATCCATCGCTTGGTTTGCGAGCGCATCGGCGTCCTTGTTCTGTTCCCGGGGTACGTGCGCGAACGATATGAAACCGAGCGGGCCGGCGAGCTCCCTGAGGCGCGCGGCTTGCGCCGCCATATCCGGATGCTTGATCCGGTAGATGCCGTTCATCTGCTTCACGACGAGCTCGCTATCCATTTTCACCATTACCGCCGTATCCGCGAGCGCTCCTTTCGCCAGCGCGTGCACATCTTCGAGCGCTCGTATGACCGCTTCGTACTCCGCATAGTTATTCGTACGGACGCCCAGGTATTCAGAGACGGTCGCGACGATAGAGCCGGTCTCATCGCGTACGACGGCTCCCGCCCCAGCCGGGCCGGGATTGCCGCGCGCTCCGCCATCCGCATGGATTGTAAATTGCCGCATGGGAGAACTATACCAACCGCAAGTCGAGAAGACGTAATCGCACCGGATTCTTGCGCGAGAATGTGTTTCGTTCGAGCTGGACGAGGACAGACGCCCGTGTGCCCGGTTCCGTTCGATCGGCAGCGTGCGCGGTGCGGCCTTTGGCGAAAAATGCGATTGCCTCATGCGAAACGCCGGTCTCCGGGGATCGCAGCGCCGCTTTCACATGTTCGGCGCCCTTGCCGAAGCGAGCGATCGAGTCGAGATGCGCGTCCCGGATAAGGAAAACGGGTTTCGGGTTTGCTTCCCCGAACGGCGCAAGGCGTTCAAGCTTGCGCAAGAGTCCGGGCGAGATCTCGTGCAGCGCGAGCTCGGCGTCGGCATGAAGCGCCGCCGCATCGCTGCCCGTTTGTTCGGGAAGTGCGGCGAAAGCTTCGTTCAGGTGTCGCTCAAGATCGAAAACCATCTCATCCTTTACGGTGAAACCGCCGGATGCGGCGTGACCGCCGAAGTCGACGAATGCATGCTGCGCGGCCTGCATAAGCTCGAGCGCGTGCACAGCGGCGGTGCTGCGGACGGATCCCTTAAGCGCGCCGCCGCCCTCCCTGCCCCACAAGAAGACCGGCCGCTCGTATTCGTCCGCTATGCCGTTCGCAACGAGTCCGAGAAGCGCGGGCCGCCAAGCGGGGTCGCCGAGCACTATTACCGCGCCGAGCGACTCCTTGCGTTTCAGTTTCTCGCGTGCCGCGCGCGTGATCGCTCCGGCGTGCGCCTTTCGTTCGCGATTGTGCTTCTCAAGCGTACGCGCGAGGTTCTCCGCTTCCGTCTCGTCGCCGGTGACGAAGAGGCGGAACGCGTCGCGCGGTTCCCCCATGCGGCTTGCGGCGTTCACGCGCGGCGCGAGCATGAAGGCGACGTCGCCTTCCGTGAGCGTTCGCTGTTCGACGCGCATCATGCGCAGAAGCTTCTGAAGACCAAGCCGTGGCGATTTGCGCATCACGAGCAAGCCGTACGCCGCAATCGCGCGGTTTTCATCGGCAAGCGGGACCATGTCGGCGATCGTGGCGAGGCCGGCCATATCGAGAAGCCATTTCTCCCAACCGACCGGGATGCGCCCGCGCAAGGACGGCTCGATCGCGAGCGTCGCGCAGGCAAGTTTCCATGCGACGCCCGCGCCGCAGAGTCCCTTGAATGGATAGCGTTCGTCAGGCCGCGCATTCGGATTCACGATTGCAAACGCGTCCGGCAGCGCATCGCCCGGGAGGTGGTGGTCCGTAACGATCACATCGATACCGAGCGCTTTGGCGCGCGCGATTGCCGCGACGTCCGTTATTCCTGAGTCGACCGTAATGATGAGTTTCGTACCTCGCTTCGCAAGCGTTTCGATCCCGAGCATGTTCACGCCGTACCCCTCGAAATGACGGTGCGGTATGTAGTTCTCGAAATCGGCCCCCGCTTTCGCGAGGAAATCATGCAGGAGCACGCCGCCGGGGATGCCGTCGCAGTCGTAGTCGCTCCAGACGGCGATGCGCTCGCCGTGCGCGATAGCATCGGCCATGCGCCGCGCGGCTTTCGGCATGTCGGTCATCATGAGCGGATCGTGCAGGTCCCGATCGTACGAAGGATCGAGGAAGCGTCGTGCGCCGTCTCTGTCGACGATGCCGCGCCGCGCGAGAAGCGCGGCCGTGAGGTCGTCATATTCGGCGAGCGCTGTCCGGAGCGGTTCGGTGAGCGGCTCGTGCAGGGGAAACATACGGTATGTGGGGCAGTGTGCGGTTGCGGACAAAATCCTTGAGGGTACAGTATACGGCACGATGGAAGACTGTGTTTTCTGCAAAATCGTACGCGGCGATATTCCTGCGCACCGCGTCTATGAGGACGAGATGTTCATCGCGTTCCTCGACATACATCCGCATGCCCCGGGACATGTCCAGGTTATCCCAAAAGCGCATTACCGCTGGATATGGGACGTCCCTTCGTTCGGGGAATATTTTGCGGTGGTGCGGAAGCTTGCGCGTGCGCAGCAAAAGGCATTCGAGACCGAGTGGATTCTGCAGAGAAGCGTCGGCGACGAAGTGCCGCACGCGCACGTTTGGGTATTCCCCGGAAACGCGCGCGGTGCGAAGGATGCTTTTGAGGAAAACGCGGAGAAGATTCGTCAGGCGCTCGCCTGAGCTTCGAGCACCTCGATGCCCGGCAGGGTGCCTTTGGCGAGAAATCCGAGCATCGCGCCCCCGCCGGTTGAAACAAAGCTGAAGCGCGCCATGAGGCCGAGCTTCTCGGTCGAAGCGACCGTATCGCCGCCGCCGACGACCGAATGTGCCGTACTCTCCGCGACCGCCTGCGCGAACGCGTCGGTCCCGTCGACGAACCCGCGCTCATAGTTTCCGAGCGGGCCGTTCCAGAGGATTGTTTTCATTTTGTGCGCGAGCGCTGCAAGAGCGGCATTCGTCGCCGGTCCTTGGTCGAGGATGATCTCGTCAGGACGCACGTCGGTCGCCGGCGCAACGCGCGCGTGTGCCCGCGCGTCGAGCGCGTCCGCTTCGGTCGCCGGTATGACGAGCGTGTCGGTCGGAAGCATGAGTTTCGGGTCGTCAATGAGGTGCCGTACCGTTACGGGATCGGCGTCCGAGACAAGCGATTTCCCGACCTCGCGTCCCGCGGCCTTGAGAAAATCGTTTGCGAGGGCGCCTCCGACGAACACCTGGTCATACCTCCCGAGAAGCGCAGCGAGCACCGCCTCCTTCGAATGAAACTTTGCGCCGCCGATGACCGCGAGCGCCGGGTGGGCCGGTGTCCGCGCGGCGGAGAGCGTTGAGACTTCCTGTTCGAGCAAAAGCCCTGCATAGGAGGGTACGAGCGTCGGAAGCGCCACGATGGACGCATGCATACGGTGGCAGGTATCGAATGAATCTTGGATGAAGATGTCGCCGAGCGCGGCGAGCTCTTTCGCGAACGCGGGATCATTCGCCGTTTCGCCGGCGTACCGACGCAGATTCTCCATGACGAGAATGCGCCCGGGCGGCAGTTCACGGACGGCAGCGCGAGCCCGTTCTCCGACGGTCTCCGGGAAGAAAGAAACGCCGGGCGTGAGCTTCCCGAGCGCATCGGCTATGGGAGCTAGCGTTTCAGTCCCCTTCTCCCCCACATGGCTTAACACGACTACTCGCGCACCCCGATCCGCGAGGTAGCGGAGTGTCGGTACGACCCGTTTCAGGCGGTAGGTGTCCGTGACGACGCCGTTCTCTACCGGCTCATTTAGCGGAGCCCTGACGATAATCGGAACGTTTTCGAATACTTCGATATCCGTGAGCGTCCGCATGAGTTCAGGTAAGTTCGCGGATAATCGCGGAAAACTGTGCTGCGTCGGTCGATGCGTGGCCGACGAGTACGCCGTCTATGCCGCTTGCTGCCGCGAGATCGCGCGCGCCTTCCGGTTCTACCGAGCCGCCGTAGAGTATCTGCGCTCGGACGGCACTCTTGCCTGGAAGAAGTTCGGCCAGAACCTTCTTTATATAAAGCACCATTTCGGTGAGATCATGCGGGCGTATCGCGTCTTTCGCGTGCTTCCCGATCGCCCAAATGGGCTCATAGGCGATAACGATCTTCGAGCGATCCTTAACTGCGACGGCGCCGAGCGCCGAGCGCAGTTCTTCGCGTATGAAGGCGAGATATCGGCCTTCCGAGTCGCGTTCCTTCTCGCCGACGCAGAGGATGGGAGTGAGACCCTGTGCGAGCGCGTGCGAGAGCTTTTCCGCGACGATCTGGTTCGTGTCTCCGGAAGCGCGCCGCTCCGAATGGCCGATGATGGCGTAGGTTGCCCCGGCCGCCATGTTCGCGCGCGCCGTGGATTCTCCCGTTTGCGCTCCGCCGGTCGTGACGGAGACATCCTGAGCGGAGAAGGCTACCTTCGTTCGGTTTCCGATCGCGAGCGCTCCCAAAAAAGGAGCGGGCGGCGCAACGACGATAGCCGCTTTCGAACGCGACGCGACGCGTTTTGCGGCGCTCATGAGGTGCTTCGCCTTTGTGAAATCTTCCACATAGGCCTTCCAGTTTGCGACGATAAGCATAGTGGAATCCTAGCATGCGATTGTCCTGGGCGCGGGATTCCCGCGTACGCAGCTCACAGCTGCTGCCAGTTCACGAACTTGAAGGCCGTAGAGAGCGCCGGCGTGAACGGAGGAGGGTTTTCGGAGAGCGGCTGGTCGAATGAGTCGATTCGGGAGAGGTAACCGCCGTTGCTGTAGCCGCCCGAAGAATAGCATCCGTTCTCCCACTGGGTTCCGGTCCGCTTGTACGAAATGGTAGAGCCGTGGATCGTGAGCGTGCCTTTCGGCTCGTACGGGCCGGGGCAAGCGTACAGGTTTTGTCCGAAGGCCCCGCTTTGAGCGACGAAAATGCCGTCGAGGGTGAGATTGGCGGGCGCGTCCGGCGTAATGAGGATGTCATGTTCAGAGATGAGGGTGAGTCCCGCTGAGCCGTTATCGCTCGTGTAGGCAATGTTTCCTTTTATAAACGCGTCCGGTACGACGCTGCCGTTGCTCGTCGTATTTGCGACCACGACGGTTACCTTCGAGGGGATCGTCCCCTCTATCCAAGCGTTATCCTCGACGAAAATGAGGCCGCAGTTCGAGGGGATGGTGTAGGTGGTGCCGCTCGTCTCGCTCTGTATGAGCGCGTAATCGGTCGTGGGATCCGAAGGGTTGATCGGATATTCGGAGAGCGGCGTCTCCGCGGTAACCTCTTTCACGGTCACCGTCCCGTCGGCGTTGAAGATGAGATGATAGCCCCCATGCGGATTTCCGCCGACGTAGGTGCAGTATTGCCACCACCCCCACCCCGAACATTCGTACGTGCCCTGCGTGCTGTATTGCGGGAGGTAGATTCCCGAGGCCTGCGCGGTCGTTTTGAGCGAGGAAAAGTTCGCCGCGATGCCCGCAAAATCAACCTGCGGCGTCGGATATTTCCAGAGATCCTGGTTCGAGCCGCTCCCGAAAACGCCCGGTTCGTTCTGGCCGGGGGAACAGCCGAAGGAGGAATCGCAGTACCAGCTTGAGACGGAGCTCGTAACTTCGGCATTCGCCGTCCCGTCCATCCGCACGCCCCCGTTGCTGTGGTAGGGGCCGTTTATGACGCGGTCGGGACCCGCCCATACGCTGTCGTTCACGATGTATGAATACGCAGCGACCGACGGCCTCGCATAGCGAGCTTCGAGCGTCACGGGGTATGCCGGGTCGTCGCTCGCGGTTCCGGTCGAGGTGAGATCGATAGACGTGGTTTGCCCGCAGGCCATATTCGCGCTCACCGACAGATGCGCCGTGCCGGCCGTGCCCCCGGAAGGATCCGGTATGGTGACGTCGAAGGAATCCGAGCTCCCGCCGTTCGCGAGATCGTTCGGAAAGTGCGCAAGATGCCAGCGGTAATACTCGAGACCCGCCTCCGCGATATTGAACGCTTCCGCCTGCACGCGCGTCACGTCCTGGAGATTGTTCTGCGAAAGCACGTAGCTTGAGAGTGCGGCGAGCACGGCAAGGAAGATGCCGCCGAAGATGAGCACGAGAAGGGTTATCGAGCCGCGCATACTATTCATTCATATTATGCAGATTGCGCAGCGTGGCTCCCCCTTCAAGGGTGTATACGTCGGGCGCACGGTACGGATTTACGTCAGTGAGCGCTTCGATGCGTACCGAGGCGATGTTCGCGACATCTACCGGAGTCGGCAGCTCGTTCCCCTGAGCATCGTAATACGTGAAGAGCGGCGTCGAGGTCCCGTTTCTGATGTTGTCGATGACGAGCGTGGTCTTTTCGGTCTGGCCCGCATAGGAAAGCGGGGTCCCCGCCGGCGCCGTCGTCCCGCGGTAGAGCGTGGTGCCGTCGAGGAAATAACGAACGCGGTCTACGGCATTATCCGCGGGGATGTACGCATAGAACGTGACGGTCGAGGTTGCTGCCGCGGCGACCGGGTAGGAACCGTCCGCTCCGTACGAAGCCTCGCGCAAGTCGCGCACCGCGTTTTCGACGCTTCGGCGCGCGCTGTCGACCGCTTCGGTTTGCTGGAGGACGTAGGCGTTCGTTCGGTAGAAATAGGCAATCAGAATTCCGAGCGCCACCAGGATGAACGAGGTGATGGCGACCACCACGACCGTTTCTATGAGCGTGAATCCTGCGTACCGGGTTCGGTTCATTTTGGCAGAAGAATGAGCGATGCCGTGGTCGTTGCCCCCGGGGCGAGTGCGAATGGCGGGGAGGGGTCGGCGACGTCTATCGTGTAGTTCGGAAGCGTAAGAGCGTAGGTATCCCATTCGAGCGTGAGTTCTTGCGTGCCGCTGCTTCCGGTCGAGGACGTGACGACGGTCTTCGGGATCGGCGTCCCATTGCTTTCCGAGCCCTTCGTCTTTGATCCGGTGAGCGTGAACGAGACATTCGGGAGCGGGAATGGCCCCGCGAGGTAGGAAAGAGACCAGGCGCTTACCGAAGGAGAGGAGCTCGCATCGCCGGAGAACGTCGCGCCGACAGACAGTGAGGGATAGGTCGACGTCGAGACGGACTCGAGGTTCACCGGAAAGCTCGTAAAGCCGGTGCGGTTCCCCGGAAGCACGCTGTCGGGGACGAGCGAGCCGTTTTGATCGTAGACGTGAAGCGCCACCGTCGTGCCGCCAGGCGCAGTCGTCGTAGCGGCGAGCCTTCCCCATCGGATGAGGTAGCTCGAGCTCGTGGCGACACTGCGGGCGCTGCCGGAGGCCGCTCCCGAGAGCAGACTGAGCATGCCTCCCGAGACGGTCGTCGAGCTCATGGATGCGAGTTTCGACGTGTTCGCGAAGGAATCCGCAAACGTGCTCGTCGCCGCGGGCGAGTAGGTCGCAAGCGCAAGATGAGAGAGCACGTCTATCGCGAAAGTCTGCGTGGTCGTCTGGTCCTGGACGACCGTCAGGTATCCGGGATTCGGATTCTGATTCGTCGCATCGCGCGCGTACGTTTGCGCTCCCGAGTAGCCGGGACGGGAAACCGCGACCTGGTAGCTTGAGCTCGTGGCCGCTCCGGGAAGATCGACGATGCCGTTCGTGTCGGTGTAGGTCGTTATATTCACGGTGGGCGTCGTCGAAGCGTCCAGGATGTTCACGGTGGCGTCGGCGACCGGATTCCCGGCCGCGTTCACCACGTTTATGACGAGCGTACCGCCGCCGCCGGAAGTTTCGATGCCGGGAGGAGCAAAATTCGTAACGAGTACGACCGAATGGGTTCTGCCGCCTACCGCATAGGAGACCTCAACGCGCGCCCGCTTGTAATCGGTCGTTATGCCGTTCGTGTCGTTCGCGCCGAGTCCGTCAGCGGGGTCGTCCACATACTCGATGAACGTGTGGGTCGCGTACGGGATGCCGTCCTCGGTGGTGGTCGCGTCCTGCGGTACGACCCCCGAAGGGATGCCGCCTACGGTACCGACGTCCTCATACGTGAGGCTCCGAAGGTACTCCATCTGCGTTTGTGCGAGCGCCGTAGCGCCCGCTTCCGCCTTCGCGAGGGTCGAAAGTATGAGGGACGCGCGCAAGATGCCGAAAAGCGAAAGGAAGACGATACTCACGAGCGCAACGCCCACGACGACATCGATGAGCGTCATTCCACGCCGGCGCGCTCCGTGCATGTTCGTATGATAGCGCACCGGATTATCCGATAGCGGAAGACAATTGGTATATCGGCGCAATCATCGATACGGCGAAGATGCCGACGAACGTGCCGATGAGAAGCATGAGCACCGGCTCGATGATGGTCGAGAGGTCTTTCGTCTTCTCCTGGACGTCCTCTTCATAAAATTCCGCGATTTGCTTCAGCATCTCGGCGACCTTGCCGGTCTCCTCCCCCACCGCGAGCATATCGCTCATGAGAATCGGATACAGCTTCGGATACTTGACGAAGGATGCAGACAGCGGCTCCCCCTTCCGCACCGCTTCTTCCGCTTCGTCGATGACGCGCGCGAATACGCCCGCGTGCACCACCTCTTTCGTGATTGCAAGCGCGTCGAGCACCGGAACGCTCGAGGAGAGCAGCGAGGACAGCGTCCGCGCGAAACGCGCGGCATATGTCTCGCGCACGAGCTCGCCTATGACGGGGAGCCGTAGCGCAACCCAGAGCACCGTCGCGCTGCCGCGCGGAGAACGTATGAAAAGGTATCCGCCGCCGAAGAGCGCGAAAAGCCCGACGAATACGAGCGCGACGTTCGCGACCATGAAGTTACTGATGGCGACGATGATTCTTGTGGCGAGCGGTATCTTCGCGCCGAGCGAAGTGAAGGTCTTCGTCAGGGTCGGCACGACGAAAATCATCATGAGAACGCCGACGATGATGATGGCGGTAACCACGATGGACGGGTAGATCATCGCGCCCTTTATCTTCCGCGTGAGCTGCGAGGATCGCTCCATCTGCATGCCGACCGTCGTCAGCGCGTCGGAAAGCCCCCCGGACTCTTCCCCCGCTTTCACCATCGCCACGAAAATCGGCGGAAATACTTTCGAATGTTCGGCGAGCGCTTCGTGGAACGACGAGCCGCGCCGGACGGATTCGGACAGCTCGCTCGCGACCTTCTTCAAATACTTGTTGCTCGACTGCCGCTCAAGCACCGAAAGCGCCCGCGAAAGAGAGAGTCCGGCGGTGAGCATCGCCGAGAGGTTTTTGGTAAGACGTACGATCTCGTCGCGCTTGATGCCGGTCCCGAACTGTATGTTTGCCCACGCCGGGAGATTCAGCCCCCCCCCGCCCTCTTCAAGGGCGATGACCGACCCTCCTTCCTTTTCAATCTGCTCGTAGACGGCGAATCTCGTGGGGGCGTCCAAGACGCGCACCGCATCCGGCTCCCCCTCCCTTCGTACGGTTGCGCGGAACTTCATGCTATTCCGTAACGGCGCGCAGAACCTCCTCGAGCGACGTTACGCCGCGCGCCGCCTTGTATATGCCGTCCTCGAGCATGGTGAGCATGCCTTCTTTCTTCGCCTGCGCCTCTATCGAGTCGATCGTCATGTTGTGGAGGATGATGTCGCGTATCGCGGGGGAGACCGACAGTATCTCGTGGATGCCGATGCGGCTCTTGTACCCGTCTTCACACTCGCCGCCGGGCACCGGCTGGTAGAACGGGAGGTCATCAAGACCGGCAGCCGTCTTCACGAGCTTCTCGCGCCGAAGCTCTTTCAGCGCCGCTTCAAAATCCTCGTTCTTGGCAATCTTGTTGCGCGCCGTCTCGTCGAGAGTATGCTCCTCTTTGGTATCGCAGAGCTTCCGCACGAGACGCTGGCCCACGACGACCCGCAAGGTCGAGGTGAGGAGGAACGGCTCGACGCCCATGTCGATCAATCGCGGGATAGCGCCGGCGGCGGAGTTCGTGTGGATGGTGGAGAGCACGAGGTGTCCGGTGAGCGCGGCATTTATCGCGAGCGAGGCGGTCTCGCCGTCGCGGATTTCCCCGACCATGATGATATTGGGATCCTGGCGCAGCAGCGCGCGGAGCCCGGCGGCGAACGTCATCCCGATTTGCGAGTTTACCTGGGTCTGATTCACGCGCTTCATCTGATACTCGATCGGATCTTCGATGGTCGAGATGTTGACGTCCGGCGTATTGATGATGTCCATCATCGTGTAGAGCGTGGTCGTCTTGCCGCTTCCCGTCGGCCCCGAGACGAGAATGATGCCGGTCGTCGCCCGCATCGCGGCATGGAGCTGCTCAAGGCCGTCGCCATGGAAGCCGAGCGTTTCGAGCGTGAATCCTTCGCCCGTCTCGCGCAGGAGACGCATCACGATTTTCTCGCCGAAGAAGGTGGGGAGAATGGAAACGCGGAATGAGACCCGATCCGCTTCCGTTTCCATCTTGAAACGGCCGTCCTGCGGCAGGCGTTTCTCGTCGAGCTTCAGGTTCGAAAGCACTTTGATACGCGCGACGATGCCGGCCGCCGCGGCTTTCGGCAGGGTCATCGCATCGTGGAGGATGCCGTCGATGCGGTAACGGACGAGAACCTGATCCTCGAGGGGTTCGATGTGTACGTCTGAGGCGCCTTGGGCGATCGCGTGGCGGAGCAAGGAATCGACGATGCGCACGATGGGTAGGTCTTCCGCCATCTTTTTCAGGTCGTCTCCCGAGAGCTCCTTGTCGCTCTCCTTGACGAGCCGTATCTTCCCCGACTCCGTCGCAATAATGTCGCCGAACTCGTCTTTCAGGGATTTCTGATAGGAGAGAAGCGCATGCTTGATACTCTCGGTGTCGGTGAGCCGCGGGAGTATCTTGAGGCCGGTCTTCTTCCGAACGCTTTCGATCGACGCAAGATCCTCGACATCGAGCATCGCTACGTCGAGGCTCTCCCCTTCTTTCTTGAAGGCGATGATATTATGCGTTCGCGCGATGGGTTCCGGAATGAGCGAGAGCACGTCCGCGGGAATCGGGTGGTCCTTCAGGTTCACGAACGGGATGCCGAGCACATACGCCTGGATGCGGCGAAGCGCATCTTCGGTCAGGTTGCCGCGGGAAACGAGAATGTCGCCGAGCGATTGTCCGCGCGTCTTCGCTTCCGCGTCGGCAGCATCGATGTCCTTGCGCGCGACGAGACCCGAATCGATGATGAACTCTTTCAACTCCGCCTCCGAGACGTGCATATATAGGTAGAGTATACAAGCTCGGCGTCGTTCCTTCGGTCCGCATAAGGGGAAAATGAGCGTTCGCGGCGCCGGGATGTTGACGGCGGCCCTTCCTTCTGGTATGTTCTAGGCAATGAATGTCCGCGGCGCGGACTTTCTTTATAAAGGTGCGACACATACACATCCCATATGATTGATTTGAAGACCATTAATGCAGTGCTTGGCGAGTTCGAAGACCGCGGCATCTCTCGCGAAACGATGATTGATGCGATCGAAAGCGCGATGGCGACCGCGTACAAGCGCGAGTACGGGAAACGCGGCCAGGTCATCCGCGCGCATCTCGATCTCGATACCGGTACCGTCTCGTTCGAGCAAGTAAAGACCGTCGTGGATGAGACGACGGTGCGTTTCCCGAATGACGAGGAAGCCGCAGCGCAAGCGGATGAGGCGCACCACGCGTCGCCGTTCCACCATGAACACGAGGAGGAGCTCGCCGAAGGAGAGCTCCCCCGCTTCGACAGCGAGAAGCACCTGCTCCTCGAAAATGCGAAGCTCATAAAGAAAGGCGTCGCGCTCGGCGAAGAGATCATCTTCCCGCTCGAACCGCAGGACGATTTCGGCCGCATCGCTGCGCAGACGGCTAAGCAGGTAGTCATCCAGAAGGTCCGCGAGGCGGAGAAGCACTCGATGATGGAGGAGTTCGGTGAAAAGAAAGGCGAGGTCGTGGGCGGTACCGTGCAGCGCATGGAGCGCGGCGCGATATTCGTCGATCTCGGCCGTACGACCGGCATCATCCCGTACGAGGAGCAGATTCCCGGGGAGCGCTACCGTCCGGGCGAGCGCATCCGCGCATACCTCTACAGCGTGGATGAAGGCTTCCGCGGCGTGTACCTGCGCCTCTCGCGCGCGCACCCGCGCTTCGTCGTGAAGCTCTTCGAGCAGGAGGCACCGGAGCTCGCCTCAGGCGCGGTCGAGGTAAAAGCGCTCGCGCGCGAACCGGGCAGCCGCACGAAGATCGCGGTCGCCTCTGCGGATTCGCACGTCGATCCGGTCGGATCGCTTGTGGGACAGCGCGGCGTGCGCGTCTCAACCGTGATGAGCGAGCTCGGCGGCGAGCGCATCGATATCGTCGAATGGAGCGAGGAACCGAAAGAATTCGTCCGCGAGGCGCTTTCGCCGGCTTCTCCGATCGAGGTTGAGCTCGACGAAGAGGAGCATCGC
>JAJXVW010000003.1:0-6852 GCA_021781935.1 bacterium | reverse complement strand
CGCGCGGTGGTAACCGTGTCGGAAGACGAGCAGTCCCTCGCGATCGGCCGTGGCGGACAAAACGTACGGCTTGCCGCGAAACTCACCGGATGGAATATCGATATCGTCTCGGCGCGCGGCGAAGAGGTCGCTGAAAGCGACGGCGAGTCGGTCGAGGTCATGGATACCGGCGAGATTTCGACGGCGGAGTCCGTCGAACCCGCCGTCGAAGCCGGTCTCGAATCGAACGAAAGCCAGGAGATCGTGACTGATGAAACGGAGGAGAACACCACTCTCTCGGCGGAGGAGGAGCTCAGCGCGCTTCCTGATTCAGATGAAACGGCCGCAGACGCCGAGGAAGACCGCGACGCTACCAAGCAGGACAGCCAATAAATAATCGAGTAATCTACTTGCACCATGAACCTACTGCACGATATCGATCCGGGTACGAAGGAGCTCATGACCGTGGTCATTGAGATTCCGAAGGGTTCGAAGAATAAGTACGAGCTCGACAAAAAGACGGGTTTCATAAAGCTCGATCGCGTCATGCACAGCGCCCAGGATTACCCGTTTGACTACGGGTTCGTTCCGCAGACGCTTTGGGATGACCATGATCCGCTCGACGTGGTCGTGCTCACGACGCACCCGCTCGTGCCCGGCCTCCTGCTTGAGGCGCGCCCGATCGGCATCATGCATATGACCGACGGCGGCGAACCGGACGAGAAAATCATCGCGGTCGCGGACACCGACCCGCGGTACGCCGACGTGCGCGACCTTGCCGATGCGAACCAGCACGTTCTCAAAGAGATCGCCCACTTCTTCGCGACGTACAAGCAGATACAGAAGAAGGAGGTCGTCGTCGGCGCGTTCGAGGGTCGTGAAGCCGCCGAGGCCGCTTTTGATCGCGGCGTAAAGTTGTACCGCGACAACAAGACTGCGTAACGCCGGTTCTCCACCGAACGCGCCCGAGGCAAAGCCTCGGGCGCGTTCGGTTGTGCGCTATCATGGAGACGATGTTTCAGAATGTTATGGACGAAAACCTGAAAGAGGAACAGCAAAAGGAACTTGCGCCGCCGCCGCCCTCCGGCGCGTCCGTCCCGGAAACGTACATCCGTACGCTGCCGGCGGATGCCGAAGCAGTCAAGGTGGGGGAGGAACCGGAACTCGTGCCCCATACGAGCGTCCGCGAGGCGGCTTCTCCCGCGAACCTGCCGGGCGCTGATACTCCCGCTCCAGCGGTATTCGGGAAAAGCCCCGGCCATCCGAGCCAGAAACAGCAATCGTGGGGGACCGTTATCGCCATCGTAATAATCGTCGTCATGGTGGTGGTCGGAGCTTTCTACGCCTGGGGGAAGCGCATCGCAGAGCAGCGGCAGTATCCGGTTTCCGCGAGCAGCTAGTGCCCGCGGCTTGAGCCGAACGGGCAACGAGAGTAGAATCCCTTTCTATGAACCGCCCCACCCTCCCCCGCGCCTCCATGCTTGTTCCCATGGTCATTGAGAAGAGCCAGTTCGGCGAACGCGCGTACGATATCTACTCGCGTCTTCTCAGAGAACGCATCATCTTCCTCGGCGGCCCTATCGACGACGATGTCGCGAATCTCGTGATCGCGCAGATGCTCTTTCTCGAAGCGGAAGATCCGAAGAAGGACATCGCACTCTATGTGAATTCGCCGGGCGGGTACATCCACTCGGGGCTTGCGATCGTCGACGCCATGAACCACGTGAAGCCCGACGTTTCGACGGTGGCGGTCGGGATGGCGGCGTCCATGGGGTCCATCATCCTCACTTCGGGCGCTAAGGGCAAACGTTTCGCGCTCCCGCACGCGGAAGTCATGATCCATCAGCCGCACGGTGGCGCGGAGGGGCAGGCGACGGACATAGAGATTTCCGCGAAGCACATCCTTCAACAGCGCGACCGCACGAACCGCATACTTGCGAAGACGACCGGCCAGCCGCTTGAGAGGATCGAGAAAGATGTCGATCGCGATTTCTTCATGACTGCGGACGAGGCGAAGAAGTACGGCATCGTCGATCAGGTGTACAAGGCGTAACCCGAAGATCACCGGGCGCCCGCGGCGCAGCCGCGGGCGTTTTGCCGAGCGGCGGGTTTTTAGGTATGGTGACCCTATTCCCGCTCCGCCGCCTGACCGATACGGACGTACGACCGGCTCCCCTTTACGCGTGAATCGAACCGCTCAGCGGATTAACTGAAACGGGCCATGTCATTAAAAATCATACTCATACTGCTAGTCTTGAGCGGCGTCGGAGGCATAGCGCTCGGTTACGTGCTGCGCGTGCTCGTCGGCCTCGCACAGCGCGGCTCGGTCGAGCTCGATATCAAGCAGAAGATGCTCCAGGCGAAGGAGCAGGCGTCGAAAATACTCGCGGACGCGGAATACCGCGCCTCGGTGCTCGAGACCGAACGTCTCGGTCCGGTCGAGGAGCGCGAGACGAAACTCTCCGCCCGCGAGGAGCGTCTCTCGGCTCGCGAAGAGTTTCTCGATGAACGCCAGCGCGACCTCGACGAGAAGGAAGACGAACTCAAAGAACGCGAGCATGAAGCCGCGCGCGTGAAGCAGGATGCGGAAAAGATGGCCGCGCAACGCACGAAGGAGCTCGCGCATGTGGCGCATCTCTCCGAAGAGAAGGCGCGCGAGCAGCTGTTCGAGGAGATTGAACAGACGAATGAAGAGGCGATCCTGCTCCGTCTCCAGAAGCTCGAGGCGCACGGACGCGAGCGGCTCGAGGAACGCGCACGAGCCATTCTCGTCTCAGCGGTCCACCGCCTCGGGAACGCGGTGAACGCCGAGCTTATGAGCCTTTCCGTCGCTATTCCTTCCGAGGAGCTCAAAGGGAAGATCATCGGCAAGGAGGGACGCAACATAAAAGCGTTCGAACGCGCGACCGGGGTTGACGTGCTTATCGATGACGCCCCCGACAAGATAACCCTTTCCTCTTTCGACCCGCTCCGGCGTACCGTAGCGAAGATAGCGCTTGAAAAACTCATCGCGGACGGCCGCATACAGCCTGCGAAGATTGAGGAGACGGTCGAGAAGACGAGGGCCGAGTTGAATGACGTCATACGTCAGAAAGGCGAAGCGGCAGCGTATGAGACGGGCGTCATCGGCCTCGATCCGAAGCTCATCCAGCTTCTCGGGCGGCTCGCCTTCCGCACGAGCTACGGCCAGAACGTGCTCCAGCACTCCATCGAGATGGCGCATATCGCAGGGATGCTCGCGGACGAGCTCGGCGCGGATGCGAACGTCGCACGCGCAGGCGCGCTCCTCCACGACATAGGCAAAGCGCTCGACCATGAAGTGCAGGGCACCCATGTGGAAATCGGCCGCCGCGTGCTTGAAAAATTCGGCGTCGACGAGCGGATCATACAGGCGATGCAGTCGCACCACGAAGAATATCCGTACGAGACGCCGGAATCGGTGATCGTGCAGGTCGCTGACGCTATCAGCGCGAGCCGGCCGGGCGCCCGGCGCGACACGGTTGACCGCTATCTCGAGCGCTTGGGAGACCTTGAGCGTCTCGCGAAGGGTTTCGAGGGCGTCGAGAAGGCGCACGCGCTCGCTGCAGGCCGCGAGATACGCGTTTTCGTGAATCCCGGGAAGGTCTCTGATGTCGCGCTTCATAAGCTTGCGCGCGATATCGCGACCCGTATCCAAGAAGAGCTACGATACCCGGGAGAGATCAAGGTGAACGTCATCAAGGAAAACCGCGTGGTCGAGTTTGCCCGGTAAATGAATCAAACAGCGCTCCACGGACAGCGCCCGGGGCGTGATTTTGCATTATCCCCGAAGATAATCAACCCCTATTGCGTCAAAAGTGGCGTTCTGTATGCTTTTTATAGCCCCGACCACCTCCGGCCGCGGTTTACCAGCTCGTAATGAAGTTGTATGGCGAATAAGGCTGACATCGTAAACAAAGTCCACGAAACGCTCGGCACCACGAAGGCCGATGCAGAGCGCGCGGTCGAGACCATGATCGGCATGATCGTGACGAGCCTCAAGAACGGCGAGGAAGTATCGGTCGCCGGTCTCGGGATTTTTGCGACCAAAGCGCGCCCTGCGCGCGAGGGCCGCAATCCTCGAACGGGAGAAACCATCCGCATTCCTGCGACCCGCACGGCGAAGTTCCGCCCTGCGAAGGCGCTCAAGGACGCGGTGAAATAACCGCTACCTCTCTCACCGAAGCCGCGGCGCCCTGCGCCGCGGCTTCGGTGCTGCTATCGTCCTAAGTACCCCCGCTTGAGTTTCTTGAGCTTGTCGGGAAGATATGACTCGTTGTCGTAGAACGAATAACCCTTGTGGTAACCGATCTCTTTCATGAGTTTCGTGGGCGCATTGCGCACGTTCATCGGTATGGGCAGATTGCCGTGTTCTTTGACGTCTGCCACCGCTTCGCCGTAGGCGTCGTATGATTCACGCGATTTTTCTGCGAGCGCGAGATACGCGGCGCCATGGGCGAGATTGATCGAGCATTCCGGATACCCGATGGTCTCGCACGCACGGAACACGTCATTTGCGAGCCGGAGCGCAACCGGATCCGCAAGCCCGACGTCTTCGGAGGCGAATACGACCATGCGCCGTGCGACGTAGACGGGGTCCTCCCCCGCTTCGACCATGCGCGCGAGATAGTAGAGCGCGGCGTCCGGCTGCGAGGCGCGCATTGATTTTATAAAAGCCGAAATAGTATCGTAATGTTCTTCCCCCTTCTTGTCGTAGCGGAGATGCGGCGATTCGAGCGCCTGCGAGAGCGTCTGCTCATTCACCGCTCCGTACAGGGAACGCGCCCCATCGATGATGCCGAGCGCCTTGCGCGCATCGCCGTTTGCGTATCCCAAGAGCCACGCGATCGCGTCTTCTCCCAGGTCGCCATCAGCGCGCTTGATGATGGTGCGCAGGTCGTCTTCTGAGAGCGGTTCGAGTACGAACACCCGGCAGCGCGAGAGGAGTGCAGAGATGACCTCGAACGACGGGTTCTCGGTCGTCGCGCCGATGAGGGTGAGCTCGCCGCTCTCGACGTATGGCAAGAGAAAATCCTGCTGCGCCTTATTGAAACGGTGGATTTCGTCGAGGAACAATACGTTAGGCTTCGCTTCGATGAGTGCGCTCTGCCCTTTTGTGGCGCGTCCGGCCTCCACGATCTTTCGGATGTCGTCCTTCCCCGCCGAAACGGCGGAAAGCTCGTAGAGTTGTGCGTCGAGCGCATTCGCATAAATGCGCGCAATGGTCGTCTTGCCGGTTCCGGGCGGTCCCCAGAGGATGAATGAGAAGCGGTGGCGCTTCTCAATCGCAGCGCGCAACGGTTTGCCGGTTCCGACGAGGTGCGCCTGCCCCACCACCTCGTCAAGCCCTTTCGGGCGGATACGCGCCGCTAAAGGTTCCATGTCCGTATCGTACTCCCGAAGCGCGGGGCTGTCTTATGAGTGCGGGCGGCGGGAGTCGGACCCGCGTCTGTTGCTTGGAAGGCAACCATAATAGCCGTTATACGACGCCCGCAATAGAGGCGAGAATAGCACGGAACGCCTGCGAGACGTAGACTCGGGGCGTGTGTTTTTCGCCCGGGTGCGCTAGCGTTACGCACATGGAACGCCTGCTTCCCTACCTTGGGGCGGTCGCTGCGATCGCGTTCATCGCCGTGCTCGCGCTGCTGCCGCGCGGCGCAAGTGTCGTCGGTGCCGCTCCCGTCGCAGCGACGACATCGAATATTCTTGCGGTGGTCCCCGCTTTCTCGCCGCCAACGGCGTACGTCCCGGCGATTTTCACTTCCCCGCCGACCGCCCGACGGCTTCCGGTGAAAACGAGTACGATGACGAACGCGCCGCATGAAACGGCGTTCGCGTCCGCGACGCCGAAGCGCGTTTCCGCGCCGCTTCTCGCGCCCCCGCCGGAGACGAACGCGCCCGCTTCGTCGTCTCCGGCGCTCGCAAGCGCTTCGCTGAATGCGGCGGCGAACTCGCTGCGCAAGGCTCTGGTGAATATTCTCTGCTACGCCCCCGCCGGATCGGCGATCCACTCCATTTCCGGCAGCGGCGTCATCGTATCCCCGGAGGGCGTCATTTTGACGAACGCGCATGTCGCGCAGTATTTCCTGCTCGCCGACCAGGGCGTTTCGTGCGTCGTGCGTACCGGAAGTCCGGCGCAAGACGCGTATACGGCGGACCTCGCATTCATTTCTCCGGCATGGGTCCATGCCAATGCGACGGTGCTCACCGAGTCGGCGCCTTCCGGAACCGGCGAGCATGACTACGCGTTTCTCGTGATCTCGGGAAGCGTCACGGACGCCCCGGTGAATGCGCCGTTCCCATACGTCCCGATTGCCGCGTATCCGCCATCGGAGGGCGATCCGGTCGTCATTGGTTCCTACGGGGCGCAATTCCTGCAGTCGAGCCAGATCGAATACGACCTGTTTCCTACGATCGTATTCGGTAGTGTGAAGAGCCGCTACACGTTCGGGGAAAATGCGGTCGATGTCGTATCCCTCGGAGGTTCCGCTGCGGCGCAGGAAGGATCATCGGGCGGCGGCGTCGTGGATGCACACGGAGCGCTCGTCGGAACCATTACCACGAGCACCGTCACGGGCTCGACCGCACTCCGTTCCCTCGATGCGATAACGGCTTCCTATGTTCGCGGGGCGTATGCGAGCGAGACCGGGAAGCCGCTCGGGTCTTTGCTTGCGGAATCAACGACGACCGCCGTGGCAGGATTTTCGAGCGACGCTTCGGCGCTTGAAGCGATCATCCTGAACGCGATCGGGGCGTGAGGCTACGCTTTCGCGGTGTAGATCATGCGCGTCGGATAGGCGAACGAGACCTTCTCCTGCGCGAATAGTTCGACGAGTCCGAGATTTATCTCCTGTT
>JAJXVW010000038.1 GCA_021781935.1 bacterium | reverse complement strand
AAAGTCGGTACGTAGAGGCACAATTCGCGTTATCCTGCGTGCAGATCAGCTTTGCGCTAACGCACGCAGCATTTTGGATGCTGGTAGTAAAGGTGTATGAGCTGGAACAGGAGCCATACGCGTCCGAACTCGCCCCGCCAGCAAGGATGCATACATTATGTGTCGGACAGTTGCTTACGAAACCTGAGACGGCATTTGCGTCAGAATCTATGGGGCGCAGTTCATACTGGTTCGAGTAGAACGGACCGGTGTTAGTGGTGCCAATCTCAACCAGGGTATACGAGCTCGGCGAAACACCTAGACACTCGGCCTGATAGCCTGAAGTGCAATTACCCTTCGAATCATATTGTCCGCTTTGGCACCCCGATGGAACCACCGCAGTGCCGCTGCAATTTTTGTTGCTCCAATCCTGTGCGGCAGCACTAGATGAGCAAGTTACCGCCTGGAACTCAGAGTTCCCGGATTCAGCGCTACATCCAGACACGGTCATTCCGCCGGTCCCGTTGCTTCTTAATGTGCTGCCGCTCGTATTGTTCACTGCACTCGGATAGCCGCCCCAGAAAGTATGCAGCGGACCGATATTTATAGACAGGTTGAGGATGGCCGGATTTATGAGCGAGAAGACGAGGACCGGCGAGAGAACGAGTACGAGACCGATAATGGCTTGAGTTATGCGTTCCCGGCCCGCAGATTTGCTCGAAATGGAGTCCTGGGTCGAGATCTCGAGCCCGCCCCAGATGATGAGGATGACCGCCAAGGTCGCCGCGAGCCCTACCAGGTATTTGTAGAGATTATTCAAGAAATCTGCGAGACCTTGCGAGTTCGCGACAGCGCCTTGCGTGAGACCGGGGATCGGGGCAATAGGCACGTACCCGGTGTCTGTACTGCCTGTCGTCGCGGCAGGTGGTTGTGATTGCGGAACGACGTTCATCCCGCTGCTAGAGGATGCTGGCTGTGCGGCCGCGATGAATGGCAGACTGAGCAACACCAGAACGGCTAATGCGGAGAATTTTTTCATAGTCCGAATAAGCTACTGGTGTCCTGTCCGAACGTGAGCGTGAGTCCCTGCGCCGCGTCCGCCCCGAGTACGCCGGAGGATGCAGTCGCCGAGACGTTCGCGCTCCCCTTTCCTGCACCCGTGGGGCGCAGAGTGAGGACGCCGCCAGATTGTGCGGCCGAACCGTTCAGGAACCAGGTGAGCGAGGGAGCGCCTTGCGTCGTCGGGAAAGAGAACGGCGCTGCGTATAAGGAGGCTTCCGCACTTGTTATGGCAAAGCTTCCGGAAAGCGCATGGCTGAAGCGTATCCCGCGCAGCGGGTCGTTCTCATAGATTCGAAGCGTCGGGGCGACCGGCGTGAGCGTTTCGTCCGCGCTGCCGGCAAGCGTCCCATCCGGGCTCTCGACGGACACTGAGACACTGAGGTCTCGATACTGAAGCGGAGAGCCGACGACGAGGGCATCTTTCCCTATCCCCGAGGCGTTAGCGATATGCGTGCCGTCGACCGTCCAAAGGTACGAGAGATCGGCCGGATTCAGCGGTTTCCCGGAGGCGGTCCGCAGATCAGCCACCGCCACGAGGCGCGTCTGACCGCCGAGCGGAACGAGCGGTTTCCCGAGATAAAGCGGCGGGGCCGACGAAAGCGGTTCGAGCACGAGCGAGACGTCTTGCGGGATGATAGTGACGGTCTGCGGGTATGCCTGGCCGTTCTGGGTGATTGTGGTTGAGACATTCACCGGTACGCCCCCCCCGCCAAGCGGGATGCTCACGGAGCGCACGTCGCCGTGATACAGCTGCTTTCCGCCCGCGGCCACCGTGAGCGACGCATTCGCGAGGTCGAGATTGTTTGAGAGAAACGTAAGAATCGCCGTGCTGAAGGGGGAAGGAAACTGGGGAGATACGGTAATGCTGTATTCTGCGGCCGCGGGCATGGCATAGGAGCCGAACGACTGCGCTCCCGCTGACAGCGGAAGTATGAATATCAGGATACTGATACCAGCATACCGCCATCCTCCGCGCGTGGTCATGACTTCAGTATATCTCCCCCGCCCCGTCCTCACGCCGTCTCCGCGAAGTCTTCGGGGATTTCCTCGTTATCATTGGCAGCCTGCAGTTGCGCTGCGCGCGCAAGCTGTGCCGCTTGACGGTCGCGCAAAGCGGCGGCATTCGAGCGCTCCCATTCCTTGAGCGCCGTCCGCTCTTTGCGTATCTGCTGCCGGAACAGGAAGAACGCCATCAGGAATGTACTTCCCATAATGCCTTCGAGAAGCCACAGAATTGCGACCGTATTCTTCGTGACGACCCGTGCGTCGGTGATAAACATAAGGATGAGGACGAGGAGCCAGCCGCCGACCGCCATCACGATGGACATGACAGTGCCGAAGGCTGTAAGCGCGGGTGCGGCGGTATAGCCGGCGACTCCAGCTACCGTCGCCGCCGCATGCCCGAAGAAACCGCCGCCGTAGTAGCTCGAAATAGCATACGAGGCTACGGCAGGTCCCCACAGCCAGAAGAAAAGAAAGGCGTAACGCAGCACGTCGAAGAGTCCGCCCGCGGCGAGGATCGGCGCTGCCTTCGCCCAGGTCATTGTTTTCGGGCGCGGCGGGAGGTCCGTCATCGCTCCAGTATAACGGTGAATCAGTCCTCTAGCGGCTTACGCCATTCCCGCCTGTTCGTTTTCGCCGGCGGCGAGGCGGTCTTTTTCCTGCCGTATGGAGAGCAGCTGCGACGGGTCGCTTGTGATAATCTGGTCTTCCGTGTAACTCGCGACCACCTTGATCGCCACGTGCTTCAGCCCTGCGAAGAAGAGTCCTTCCCCGACCCCGGCCTCAAGGAGCAGGTATTTCTCTTCATCGGTCAAGTTGAATGTCTTCTGGAGGGTGTCGATCGTGGTTGGCGATTGCTTTAAGAGGAGCTGGAGCGACGAGTTCGTGAGGATCGGCCGCCCGTAGGGCGAACGCAGGAAGTCCTCAACGTCCTGCGTGATAGTCGCAACCCCGAGATAATATTTGCGACCTCGTTTCGCGAGACTGTAGAGGAAGCTCGCGGTGTCTTCGCTCTTCATCATCCACCACGCCTCGTCGATGATGAGGAGTCGTTTCTTCAGTTCGTGGCGCACCGCGTTCCATATGTAGTGCGTGATGATGTACATCGCGACGGGCTTAAGCTCGTCCTCCATGTCGCGTACGGAGAACACCGCGAATTGCTGCTTCAGATCCACGTTCGTCGGCTGGTTCAGAAACCCTGCCCAGGTGCCGCGCGTATATTTTGAAAGACGCTCCACGAGCGATTCGCTGCCGTCCATGCCGGAGAGCACCTGTTCGAAATCGGAAAGAAGCGGCGGTTCCGCGCCCGTGAAGTCGCTATCGCCCGTGATGTCCTTCAGCGCGTAGGTCTCGGTTATCGCACGGTCGATGATGGCGTCTTCCTCGGGCGTGAGGCCGGAAAGCATGATGCGGAAGAGCCCGACGAGATTGATGATGTTCGAGCGCAGTATGTCCTTCGGGTCCTCGTCTTCGCGGACCGGGGGGAGATCAAACGGGTTGATGTGGTGCTCCGAGGAGAGCGAGATATGGAATGAGCGTCCGCCGGTCGCCTCGGCGAGCTGGTCGTACTCCCGTTCCGGGTCGATGACGATGACGTCGGTCCCGAACATGAGCGAACGGAGGATCTCGAGCTTCGTAGCGTAGGATTTTCCGGATCCGGACTTCGCGAATACAACCGAGTTGTAGTTCTCGAGCGAGAACCGGTCGAACAGGATGAGTGAAGAGTTGTGGCGGTTCACCCCGTAGAGGATGCCGCGATCGCTCGTAAGATCGAACGAGACGAACGGGAAGATCGAAGAAAGCGGCGAGGAGTTGAGCTTCGAGTTTACCTGGAGTTCGTCAGTGCCGAGCGGAAGGCAGGATCGGAATCCCTGTTCTTGTTGGAACAAGGCCGGCTTCGTGTACACGAGTTTTGCGTCAAGAATGCCGCGGATGTCCCCTTCCGTCTTGTCGATATCCTCTTTCGAATCTCCGTAGAGCGCGAGGTAGAGACCCACGTCGAAGAGCTTTTCCTGCGCTTGCTGAAGGTTGTCGCGGAGGTTTTCGAGGTCCTGGTACGCCGTGTCGAGGAGCGGATCGCGCACGAGTCCTTTCGCCTCCCGCTCGGCGATTTGGCTTTGTACCTCCGCCACTTTTTTCTGGAAGGAGCGGAGCGCCTGCGCGGTGTCGACCGGGTGTACGAAGAGAGAAACGTCGAGGACCTGGTCCAGATTGATTACCGGCGCGAACCACCCGTCGGCCAGGAAGCGCGGGTACGAGATGGTGTAGAAAGAGCGTACGAACTTTTCTCCGAGCTGCAATTCGCGGGACCCAATCTGTAGCGCCGTCGGCGCGATGGTGTCGACCAGATTGAGCGACCCCTGCCGATAAATATCCTTCGGCAGCACCGGAACGATCGCCGGGGCGTCATCTTTCTTTCGGTTCAAGAAATCAAGAAGGCTCATGGGTCAGGAATCAAGGCGGATAGGGTTCTCAAGCTCGCCCGGGTTAAAGGAACGGTACAGGAGCTCGATGGTCTCCTCGGTGTCGAGCGGAACCGCGCGTACGCCGGTGCCGGCGAGCCCTTCGGCGACGAGCGCGAGGCGCTGTTCAAGCTGCACGCGATCCTCTTCAAAATCGGCTTCGCCCGGCGCGCCTGCATGCCGCTTGCCGGCGCTAAAAAAACCGGTCGCGGCTCCGATCGCGTCGAGGTGCGGCGCATACGGCACGACGACGTAGAATGATTTCGTCATAATATTCGCGCCTTCAGCGAACGATCGTATGAATTCCAGGTATTCCCGGAGCTGGATGCGCAGGAGTTCGGTGCGCTGCTCGGGCATTTTCTTTTCGAGGAGCGCGAGGTACGGCCGCAGATCCATCTTGCGCGAGTTCACGACGATTTGAACGGAGAAATCGAGCGTATTGAGGAAATTTTGGAATCCGAGGATGATACCGCGCTGCTCATCGGCCGACTTGAGGCCGAAGTTAACCGATGAGCAGATGAGAATCCCGCGGTAGCTGCCGTCCTTCAGGACGACGGTGCCGTTTCGGATTTCCCGCACCGGCACGAACTGCTGGGTAGCGCCGCTCGCGCGCGTCGTGCTCATGGCCGAGCATCGTTAGCTTCCCCGACCCCACCCACGTCGAGAG
>JAJXVW010000037.1 GCA_021781935.1 bacterium | reverse complement strand
CGACGACCTCGGCATCATGGAAGTGCAGGAGGCTGCGAAAGTCATAAACGAATCCGTCGATAAGAACGCGAAGGTCATCTTCGGCATGATGCATGACGAGAAGCTCAAGAAGGGCCAGATCCGCATCATCGTCATCGCGACCGGCTTCCCCGAGAGCGCGGCGCACGCTTCGCACGGCGGCCTCGAGCGTTCCCTGTTCTCTCTGCCGGCTGAAGGGCGCACGGAAGAACGCGGCCGCATCTATCACGAGATCCTGAGAAGTGATGAGAAGCAGGAGGGCGAGAAGAGCGAAAGCAAGCGCGAATCGAAAAAGAGCGAACCGCTCCTCTCCGTCGAGAAAGAAAAGGAAGAACCCCTGGTAACCGCGACGCCCCAGAAACGCGAAGAGACTCCGGTGATCCCGGAAGATGACGAGGCGTGGGGCGCTATCCCCGCATTCCTGCGCAGACACAAGAAGTAGCTTTGCCGCGCCAGTCGTGGTATACGTTTATCCGGAGAAGGGAGAAGCAGTTCCTCTGCTGACGCCTTCACTTTGTCCTATCTGCAAGGAGGAATGTCATGGATTCAAAACGGGGGAAACGCCCGGAGCCCTTGGCGACGGACGGTATCAGTATCGCTGCGCGCGTAAGGAGAAGAAGCGCTCTGCCCGGACATCCGAGCGTCGCGCTCGGCTGGAAACTATCCGACAGAGAGATATTGCAATTTACCGCGGGAAAAATCAGGCAGAAGAGGGTCCTGAGGATGCTCGTGACCTATTGGTCTGACAGCAGGAAGGATATCGTGCAGCGGACGATAGTCAGGCGTCTTAACGGTAAGGAATTCGTCCTCACTTGCCATTCGTCAGGGAAGCTTCGGGTGAAGTGTTACCTCGTTGTCGGCACGCGGTACCGTATGCGCGATCTCGAAGATTATTTCCTTTCCCGAAAGGAGGACTCTTCTTCTTACAGATATCCCGCTATAGAAATCGATGATGCGTGTAAATGCGGCGATAAGCTCGGCGATAGTGACATATACGTCATCGCGACCGGATGTGTCGCCGTGGATATAGACGGCGGACTCTTCAGAAGCCCGGCGGATTGGGAATCCGTGAATGGCAGATATGCCCTCCCGCCCCAAAACCGCCTCGCCTTCTGGAGACGACGGGTAATGACATACCTCGTGCTTCCCATCCGGAGAGCCTATAGATTCCTCAAGGAGAACTCCGAGAAACTCCAACTCTGGCGGCTTGAGAAGAACATACGGCAGTTTGAGAGAAGAAGAGGATGATACATCAACGGTACGCACTCAAAGCCTTCGCTCCGCGAAGGCTTTTCCTTTATGCCATCTTGCGACTCCCGAGCCTATGCTTCATACTGCACCTATATGAACGACCTCATCATCATCGGTGGCGGGCCGGCAGGCGTCGCGGCGGGCGTATACGCGGCGCGCAAACGCCTGAAGACCGTCCTCATCGCGGAAGAGATCGGCGGACAATCGACCGTCTCAAGCAACATCGAGAACTGGATCGGGAACGCGGGAATAAGCGGCGCGGATCTCGCGAAGTCGTTCCAGACGCATCTGGAGGCGCTGAGGAACGATAACGTAACGCTCGCGCTCGGCGAGAGGGTCGTCTCACTCGAAAAGAGCGCAGGAGGATTTTCGATAAAGACGAAAACAGGGAAAGAGTATTCCTCGAAAGCGGTGCTTGTCGCTTCCGGCGCCAGCCGTCGGAAACTCGGCATTCCCGGAGCGGAAAAGTTCGAGAACAAGGGCGTCACGTACTGCGCCTCCTGCGACGGCCCCCTCTTCGCCGATCAGGACGTCGCGGTCATCGGCGGCGGCAATGCCGGTTTCGAGACCGCGCTGCAGCTTCTCGCTTACGCGAAGTCCGTCACGCTCATCCACCGGCATAAAGAATTCAAAGCCGATCCGGTCACGGTCGAGAAAGCGAGCATGCACCCGAATATACGCATCATCCGGCATTCCGAACCGACCGAGGTCACGGGCGAACAGTTCGTAACCGGCCTTACCTATACGGACAAAGATTCGGGCGAGACGAAGAGTATCGCCGTCACCGGTATCTTCGTCGAGGCGGGTGTCATCCCGAATACCGACTTTGCCGAGGGCATCGTCGAGCTCGACGCGATAAAGCGCGTGAAAGCCGATCCTCGCACGCAACGGACAAACATCGATGGCATCTGGGCCGCGGGCGACTGCACCGATGAGCTCTACCATCAGAACAACATCGCCGCAGGAGACGGCGTGAAGGCGCTCGAAGACATCTACCTCTGGATAAAGAAGCAGTGACTGTAGAAAAACAGTCCGCGCCTTTGGCGCGGACTGTTTTTTCTCAAAACAAGGAGGACTTATGCGGCGGCTTCTTCAGAAGTCTCGGGGGTCTCCGGCATCGCTTCCGGCGCAACCATCCCCTCTTCGTCCGGCATCGTCGGCTCTGCAGCCGGCATTACGATATCCTGTTCCTGATCCATGTGGGTTTAGCGGCACGGGCTTGTCTTCTTCTCGTATGAGAAAAAACAAACCCATCCAGTAGATTAGCTGGCAATGGGTTTCGACCTACCTGCATAGAGTAGTACATGCAGGCCGGATTCACAAGTACCGATGCCCGTAATAGGGGATTAAATATGCGACGCGGTATGTTAAGGTGAATTTCATGGATGAGGAACGGGATCCGGCCCAAGCCGAGTACGACGCGCGTACCAATGCGTTCAAAACGCTCGTGGACAAGGTATACTTCCACCGGCTGCCCTCTTACGGCAACAAGATATTCTATTCGCTCGGATTCATGGCGCTTACGTGCCTCGTGATACTCGCGGCGACGGGAATCCTGATGGCATTCATGGGTCAGACATGGTGGCTCACGAACCCGTGGGGTATCTTCTTCCGCAGCGTGCATCTGTGGACGGTGCAGGCGCTCATCGCGATACTCATACTGCACATCCTCGTCGGGCTGACCACAAGCGGCTTCAAGGCGCCACGAAGGATGGTGTGGGTCTTCGGCGCGACCATTTTCTGCCTGCTCCTCATTCAGACGGAGTTCGGTTATGGCCTGCGCGGCGACTTCTCTTCCCAGTATCGCGCGGTATCCGGAGCAGACTTCTGGAACGGGACGCATCTGGGTTACTGGATCAATCCTCTCAATTACACCCAGGTCTTCGCGCTCCATATCGCCATAATCCCGCTTGCCATATTCCTGCTCTTTATCGCCCACTATCTGCTCGAGCACACCTACGGCATCGCGCGGCCATACCGCAAAGACATTCCGTACAGGATGGTCGCTGCGGACCACCGGATACTCTTCATTCGCGGCGGCATACTCGTCGCGCTTATTCTGGCGCTCGCGTCTTTCTTCCATTCCCCGTACGTCCCGCCGGTACGCATCATGGACGTCGCACGGCAGGACCCGACCCTTATGGCGACGACACTCCTGCAGGAATTCGATCGTACTTCAGATACGGCAACTTACTTCGACTCCATCGATCCGTACACGTTCGACACCAGGAGGGTCTACGTAGTAGACCCGTATGAACGGTACCTGGTAAACGGAGAGGGCCGGAACGCATGGACGGCGTTTGAGAATGAGTCCGCGGCCGCGCAAGAGGCAGACATCCGGCAAGCCGAGCAGTATGCCGTCGCTACGGACACGAGCTCGTTCGCGAGCACGACGAACCCCGTCATCTCGATGCTCGACACGCTTATGCCGATGGCGCAAAGCGGATTGTACGAGTCTCTCTTGAGCCAGGAGAACCCGAACGCGAATGACACGTATGTTTTGCGCTTCCTCGACGATACGGGCGCGCTCCACGACAAAGCGGCGTCGCTCAACATGAGCACCGCCGAGTGGGGCATGACAAAAGACGAGACCGGGAGCGTATTCAAGCTTCCTCCCGGCTCCTGGTGGCTCGCCCCTCTGGGCATCGTGAACAGCGCCTTTAATCTCCTCAGCAACCCTTACGGCGACCGCGACGCGGCGATCATTCTCGGGCTTATCATGCTCGCGTTCATCCTCTTCCCGTACCTACCCTACGTAAATCGCCTGCCGGAATTGCTGCATCTTGCGCCCTTCATCTGGAAGGAGCGGCCGCCGCGGAAATAGCGGGAGCGCGCCTAGACGGAACGTACCGAGGGGGCCGAGACCGCTATCGCGCGGTTGCCGAGATGCACGAGGCTGTGTTTCTCCAGGAAGGCAGCGATGGTCGCAAGATGCGCGCTCTCGACCGGATTACGCATCGCTTGCTCGAATGCCGCTTCGTCCGGATACAGACGCTCGACCTCATCGCGCACCCACACGCTGGTGATATCCGTGTGCACAATGCCGCGCTCCGCATGATGGATGAGCGTCACCATCGCTTCCAGGGCGGTCGAGGACGGCTTGTACCCGCGCTGGGCCCTCATCGCCTGCTCCACATCGGCGAGATGCAGTATTTCCGCGACATCGACGCTTACCCCGAGGCCACCGACGGCAATGGGCGTCTCGACCGGAAGGTTCCGATAGTTGTGATGGCGCGCGGCAAGATCGCTTTCCTTTGGGAAACCGAGCGCGGACAGGATGGACGCGGAGTGCTCTTCGTGCGGACGGATGAGCTCTGCGAGCGTCTGGTTCGCGTCGATGCCCTGCTTTACCAGATCGTCTACCGTGCGCGGTGAGAGAAGGAGCGTCGCCGGCGCGATATCCTTCGGCCGATGCCCCGTCGCCATAAGCGTGCGGACGAGAGCCTCGGGATCGGCAGCCTCTGACACGTGGTTCCGCGCGAGCGCCGCGTGCACGAGTGCATCGTCCTGATGCAGGTTCAGCAAGTACGCGCACTCCTCATCGGTCACCGTGTTTGCGATGAGGTCATACGGGATATCCACTTTCCCGATGTCATGCAGAAGGCAGGCCCGGTAGAAGACCGGAAGCGTTATATGTTCTTCGTCGAACAGCTCCGCGAAATGCACTTCGCTTCCGAAAAGATGCCGTTCGACTTTCCCGCGCGCAAGACGATACGTCTCGGCGCAATGATCGGCAGTCTCAGGGTGGAAGAGCTCGATGACGGTAAAGGCCTCCCATATCGCCTCCGTCATGAATGATTCCGCGTCGAAAAGCTGTCTTTCGTAGAGCGCTTTCACGCGCGCGACTTCCCTTGCAAGCAGGCCCTGCTCGCGGAGCGTTCGCAGCGCGTACTCGAAACCGGCCTGCCGCGCGATCTCGCGCGCACGGAGCGTAGGATCCTTTTCGGGCGAAATCTCGCTCTGTATCGGGTACCCTTCACCGAAAGAATGGTCGGTATGCCGCATGAACGATAAACCCAGTATAACACAATTCTGGACAACTGG
>JAJXVW010000036.1 GCA_021781935.1 bacterium | reverse complement strand
CCCCGTCGGTGAGCGCGCCCGAGGCGACGAACGGCTTCACGATAGAACCGGGCGTATAGACCCCTTGTACCGCGTGATCGAGAAAAGGAAATCCCGGGTCGGTATTGTACCCGTCGATGACGTTCGCGGGGCTGCCGTTTGCCATGACGTTCGGGTCGTAGCTCGGATAGGAGACGATGGCGCGTACCGCGCCGGTGTTGACGTTCAGGATGACGCCGGCGCCGGCGATGAAGTTCTGTTTGTTCGCGACGTCCTTGATCGCACGCGCAAAGAGCTGCTCAAGGTTCGCGTCAAGCGAAAGCCGGAGCGTCCCGCCGTCTTTCGCGGGAACGATGACTCCTTCGGAGCGGACGTGACCGAGAGCGTCCTTCTCGGTAAGCACCTGGCCGTTCGTCCCGACAAGGAACGAATCGTACTCCGCCTCGATGCCGGCGATACCGGTCTCTTTCGTGTCGTAGTACACGCCATGCGCGTCCTTCTTCGGATACGAGACGTACCCGATGATCTGGCCGAGAGATGGAACGGGATACAGGCGTCCCACACTGCCGTCCGTCCGCTCGACATTTTCGGCGAGGACGACGCCGTTCCTGTCGGTAATGATGCCGCGCGGCGCTATGAGTACCGCTGACTCGAGACTGTTGTGCGCGCTCTCGGCGGCAAACGCGGCTCCGTTCGTAATCTCCAGATTCCAGGCACGGGCAACGAGGACGAACAAGAGGAGCCCGAGCACGCCGACGATCGAAAAGAACGTTTCCGGCGCGAGCGGCTTCTCGAGCCGCCCTTCGAAACGCGCACGGTCGTACGCAGGCGCGTTCGACGCGTCGAGGAATATCTCATCGGGAGCGATCTCGGGATCTCGGCGCCGGCGTGTATGCCACCCTTTCATTCCCCGATGATACCCGCCCGGAGCCGCCCGCGCACGAGCACGGCGATGAGCGTTGCCGCGACGCCGGAAAAAGCGAACAGCGGTACGGCTTCCGCCTGATGCGCGTAATAGAACGTGTCAGCGATGATGCCGGCGGCAAGCGGTACCAGCGGTTCGAAAATCGAAGTGATGAGCGCGAGAAGAGCGGCAAACGGCCAGGGGAAAAGCACGATGGAAACGAGAGTGGATACCGTGAGCACCCCACGTATCATCATGGCAGTGTCGAGCTCGCCTGGGGAAACGGAGCAAGGAGCGCGGCGCCCGCGTCGCGCAGGCTAACCCAGGTGATCGAGAAAGGATTCAGCGCAGGCAGGATGCGCAGCGTGACGGTCGGCGAAGAGGGGTCGCCGTCGATGCGCACGACGCTGCCGACCGGAAGCGCTCCGGGACCCGGCACAAACACGGTGTCCCCGACGGCGATGCCGGCCGCGCGCGGGAGGGACGCGGTCATCGCTCCAGAGCCCGCACCCGAGATGGCGAGCGGGACGTTCGCATGGCCGACCCACCCGTTCGTGACCATGCCCGGCGTCGAAAAGAGGACTACCCGCGAAAAATCGGGAAGCACCGTTTCGACGATGCCGATCGGCACGCCGCCGTCTCCGTATGCTTCCATGCCGCGCATGACGCCTTCGCGCGCGCCCGCGCCGAGCACGAGCGTATCGTACGGGCTCTCCGGCGGGCGCGCGACGACTCCGGCAAGGACGCCGGAGGGGGGCGTATTCTTCTGCGCGGCGGATCCTAAGAGTGCCGAGAGGCCGGCTACTTTCTGAAGGAGGATCTGGTTTTCGCTCGCGAGCGCGGCGTTCTCGCTCTTCAGCCGTTCATTCACCGCCGCAAGCGCCGCAGTGTCGCTGAAATAGCTCGTGAAAACATGCGTCTGCGCCGCAAGCGCGTCTGCGCCGCGAAATATCGGCGAAAACACGCGCCAAAAAAGGTTCGGGGCTACGAATCGCACGAGAAGCACGACCAGAGCGACCGCAAGCGCATACGCGCCCCACGAAACATCGGTGGAAGAAAAAAGCGCATTACGCCTCGCTGAGAATATCCTCTTCATCGACAAAGAAATCTACGTACGGCAAAGGATTCTCGGTCACGATGCCGGCGCCGCGTACGACGGTCGTCAGAGGATCGGGCGCGACCCTGACCGGCACGCCGAGCATTTTCGCGAGTATCTGCGGCAAGCCGCGCAGGAGCGCTCCACCGCCGAATACCGTCACGCCGTGTTCGAGGACGTCGGAGAGAAGTTCGGGCGGCGTCGCCTCGATAACTTCCTTTATCGTATCCATGAGCGCGTCGAGGGAGGGCGCAATCGCCTCGCGGACCTGTGCGTCGGTAAGCGTTATCTCGCGCGGAAGCCCGGTCGCGTAGTCGCGGCCGCGGACGCTTCTCGTAAGCGTCTCGGTAAGCGGGGTGACGGCGCCGATCGCTATCTTGATGTCTTCGGCGGTACGCTCGCCGATGCCGAGCTTGAATTCGCTGCGCACGAAATCGATGATGTTCTCATTGAGGCGATCGCCCGCGATCTGCGAGCTCTTTGCGGCGACGGTGCCGCCGAGCGCGATGACGGCGATATCGGTCGTGCCGCCGCCGATGTCGAGCACCATCGTCCCGACCGCCTCGGCGACCGGCAGTTTCGCGCCGATGGCGCCCGCGACCGGCTCCTCAAGGATGATCGCCTCGCGCGCGCCGGCGTTCTTCGCCGCATCGCGCACGGCACGGCTTTGGACGTTCGTCACCCCTGTCGGCACGCCGACGACGACCCGCGGGCCGAACAGTCGCGCTCGGCCGCCCTGCGCCTTGTTGATGAGATAAGTGAGCAGCTCTTCCGTCACTTCGAAATCGGAAATGACGCCGTGCGAGAGCGGCCGCACGGTGCGGATATGCGCGGGCGTCTTGCCGAGCATCGTCTTCGCCGCCTTCCCGACCGCGACGACCTGGTTGGTCTTGTCGTTGACCGCCACGACCGAAGGTTCGTTTATGACGACGCCGCGGCCGCGCACGTAAACGAGCGTGTTCGCCGTCCCGAGATCGATCGCGATATCGCTGCTGAAGAACGAATTTTTCGAGAATCTTGCCATGGTCAAGGAGTGGTAAGCATAGCACGCGGCGTCTTCACGACCGCGCCGGTCGCCCGTTCGACGACTTCGAAAACGCCGGTTTCAGCCGCTTCCTTGCCGACGACGATGCGCTTCGGGATGCCGAGCAGGTCGCTCTCCGCGAACTTCTCTCCGGCGCGCGCGTCGCGGTCGTCGTAAAGGACTTCGATTCCCGCTTTCCTCATGTCGCTGTAGAGCGCGTCCGCCGCGCGCGAGACTTCGTCGCCTTCGCGCCCGAGCGAGACGAGGTGATAGGCAAACGGCGCGACGGACTCCGGCCAGACGAGCCCCTTCTCGTCGGCCATGAGCTCGACGATGGTCCCCATCAGGCGGCCCGGACCGATGCCGTAGCTTCCCATAAAGACCGGCGTTGGCTTCCCTTCCTTATCTTTGTAGGAGAGTCCGAGTGCATCGGAGAATCTCGTGCCGAGCGTGAATATGTTGCCGACCTCGATAGCCTTCGCTTCGACGAGGCTTGATTTCTCAATACCGGCCGATGCGTAGACCTCCGGATCGTCATATACCTCCTTATTCACGGCAAGCCGCCGTTTTTTGTCGATATAGATCACGTCTTCGCCCGCGGCGCTCACGGCCTGGTACTCGTGCGAATACTTGCTGAAAGACCCGCCCGAGGCGAACGTGCGGTACGTCTTGTCGCCGATGCCGGCGCGCTTAAATATCCGCTCATACGCGGCGGCGGCCTTTTCGTAGAAGGCCGCATGCTCCGTGCTGTCTCTCGAAAAGGAATACAGGTCCTTCATGATGAACTCGCGCGTGCGCATGATACCGGACTTCGCGCGCGTCTCGTTCCGGAACTTATTCTGGAATTGATACACGTACCGGGGAAGATCTTTGTACGAAACGATGTGTTCCTTCATGAGCGCGGTCAGGGCTTCTTCGTGCGTATTGCCGAGCCCGAGCTCGCTGCCGTTCTTGAGCTTCGTCTTGAACCAGATATCGACGGCTTCGTCATCCCAGCGTCCGCTCTTTTTCCATATCTCGGAATCCTGAAGCGTCGAGAGAAAGACTTCTTCGCCGCCGAGAGCGTTCATTTCTTCGCGGATGAGCGCAATGATGTTGTTCAGGGCCCGCAGCCCGAGCGGCAGGTAGTCATACACGCCCGCCATCTCTTTGTGGATGTAACCCGCCCGCACGAGCAGCTGCGCATTCTTTGCGACTTCGTCCGACGGCGCCTCGCGGCGCGTCTTGGTGAAGAGTCTCGATTGCCGCATAGTACGGGAAGTATATTCCCTTCGAGAATGAAGTGCAAAAATCGGCCGCGTCCTCCCTACCTGACGATCTTGAATATGTCGTGCGCAGTCACGACGACCATGAGCAGGATGAGGAACGCGAAGCCGGCGGCGTTGACCGCCCGCGCGACGCTCGCCTTTATCGGACGACGGATGACGCTTTCAACGATAACGAAGAGAAGCCGGCCGCCGTCAAGCGCCGGTATAGGGATGAGGTTGATGAGCGCAAGATTGATGGAGATGATCGCCATGATCGAGAAGAGGTCCCCGATGCCCTGCATCGAGGCGGAGCCGACCGCTCCCGCGATACCGACGGGGCCCGCGACCTGTGAAAGGTCTGCATGGAGCGTGAAGACGCCGTAGAAGAAGTGCCAGAGTTCCTCCGCAGTGAGTGTCGTTGCACCCCAGGTGAGCGAAGCGCCCTGGACCAGCGCCGCGCCGAAAGAGAGCGGCACGACGCCGATGGTAGCGACCTCGACGCCGAGCGCATAACGCGAAGGATCGTTCGGCAAGATTCCCGTTTCCGGCGCCGCCGTAATCGAAAGCTCGCTTCCGTTCCGGTCTACGGACAGCTCGACGTTCTTCCCGCCGCTCTTCGCGATAAATGCCGAGAAGCTCGCGGGATCGGCGGCGTGCCATTCCCCTTCCGCATCTTTTACGCTCAGGACCGAATCGCCGGGGAGAAGCCCCGCACGCGCCGCGGGCGTGCCCGAGAGCACATTCGCCACGGCAAGCTGCACATCGCGCGCCTGCGCAAGTTCTCCCGCGGAGAGCGCGCGCGGCGTCCCGGAGACGAGCGCGGCGGTAATGAGCGCGTACGCGAAGAGGAGATTCATGACGATGCCGGCGACAAGCACCAGCGCCTGCAAAACGCGCGGGCGGGCGGAAAATGCGCGCGGGTCCCCCTTGCCGCCATCCTCGCCGTAAATCTTCACGAAACCGCCGAACGGCAGCCAATTGAGCGTATAGACGGTTTCTCCCGCCTTCGCGATGACCGCCGCGCGCGGCGGATAGCCAAGCCCGAACTCGTCGACGCGCATTCCCGAGAGCTTCGCCGCAACGAAGTGCCCGAACTCATGCACTACGATGAGCGCGACGATGACGGCAATGAATATGAGTACTTCCATCTGTTTATGGAGGGCTTATTGCGCGATCTCGACCTCCTTCTTCTTGAGAACCGCCGCAAGCGCGTCGTTGCCCGCGTCGATGAGCTTCTGGACTTCGACACGAAGCCGCGCGATCTCGTCTTTGCCTACCCCGCCCTCTTTCTCGAGTGCATCAAGCGCGTGAAGCGCGCCAGTGCGGTGCGAACGGAGCGTCACTTTTGCCTGTTCGGTCTTATCATTCGCTATTTTCAAAAGCTGTGTCCGGCGCTCGCTAGTGAGCTCGGGAAACGAAACGCGCAAC
>JAJXVW010000035.1 GCA_021781935.1 bacterium | reverse complement strand
ACCGGTAGAGATGAGGGTCACTATAAGTGCCCATGCGCTTACCGTCTCGAGAGAGCGGCGCGGCATGCGTGCAGTCTGCTGCGGAGGCATGTTAGGTAGTTCTTGAATACGTTTGCCTGGTAATACGCTCAAGTATAGCGCCACTTCTCTGTGTCGTGCCGCGTTCTCCCCAGATTTCTATATATAGACACAGTATCGCCGCGTGTTATAATACGAAACGGACGGCATCCAGACGACCGCTCGCCGCTTCATGCGACGGGAGGAAAGTCCGGGCACTCCCCTTGCGAGAGGGAGCCGCGTAGCAGGTAACGCCTGTCCGCCGCAAGGCGCGAGGTGCGAGCAGAGACGTCTCCGACCGAAAGGGAGGGACATCCCCCGAGGATGAGTTCTCCGGGCGACCGGAGAAGTGAAACGGCTAAATCCTTACGCGAGTGCAAGGCCGTGTCCGCATTCGTGCGGAAGTGCCGCTCGAGGTGCGGAGCGATCCGCATCCCAGATAAATGGTCGTCCGCGAGCGCACGCTCGCGACAGAACCCGGCTTATCAGATACCGTCCGCACATATGAAAATCCCCGCGCAAGCGGGGATTTTCATAATGTATTCCTTAACTAAGGAATAGGGGCTGCCGACATCAAATCTCGATCTCGCAGACGCCGCCAGCGCACGCAAGCTCACGCTTCTGTTCCGTCTCATCCTTGAGCTCGTACTGCATGAGCCGCCCGTAATCAACCTTCGGGAAGTTCTTCTTGAGCTCTTCGTATCGTTCTTTCGAGATGGTCTCGTAGGGCGCGAGACGATAGATATGGTTCGACCGCGGAAGGAACGAGAGTCCTCCCACGATATCCCAGTTCTCGTACACCCAATTTGCGACTTCGATCCATTCGGCATCCCCGACTGAAATGGTCACCGACGGATTGTGCTCCGTGTAGCGCTCCTTCACGACCTTCCAGTGCTCGAGCTGATCGAGCGCCGAGAGATCGTCCTTGCAGACCGCGCCTTCAGGCGCCTTCATGGGGAATTCGAGCACATACGTGTTCGCGTCCTCCATGCTCTGCCCCACTTCGGGATGAAACGGGACGCCCTGATCCTTCATGAGCTTGAAGAGCGAGTCGGTCGCGCTGATGCGTACGCGGCGGATATAGTACGGCGCGTGGCGCGCGTGCATGCCGCTCGCCACATCGAGGGTCTGCGAGACGGTGCCGGAGGGCTTCACGCACGTAATCGCTGTCGACTGATTGATACCGAACTTCTTCGCATACTTCCTGTTCACGGACTGCGTCTCCTCGCGCAATGCCGAAAGCACCTCCGGGTCGCGTGAAGCCTTCGAATCCCACTGCCCCGTAACCGAAACGCCGAGCAAGCGTTCACCTTCGCAATTCTTCTGCCAGTCCTTCGAGAGATACGGGAAATACGTGAGCGTCGATTGATAGGTGCCGAGAATGGTCGCGAGGCGCGCTTTGCGCTTCAGGGATTCCTTCGTGTCATCGGCGCGGGCAATGATCTCGGTAAGGTTGCAGAACTGCTTGCTCTTCAGAATGATTTCTCCGCACGGATTCGTGCCGGCCGGCAAGATAACGCGACCGTCCTGGACGTACCCGGTTTGCGCCCAATGCTCGAGACGCCGCTTCGGAAGCTGCTTCATAAGTCCGCCGCGGTTGAAGATACCGCGTTCTCCCGCGCGGCTCTTCATGAGAGCGATCCATTCGTCCATGAAGTCTTCGTTCGTCGGCTTCTCGAGATATACCGCGGAATTGTTCGCGATCGAACGGTGCGGGTCGGAAAGGAAGAACTGACCCTTCTTCGCGTCGCGCATCTCCGTATCGTCGAGATCCGAAAGCGAGATCATCGCGCTCCTGCGCACGCCGCCGGCAACGACGCATTCGCCGATCTTGCAGATGATGTCGTGTGCGTCGATGTTATGGAGACGACGACCCTGGCGTGCCATGATGCGCTCACGCGCGAACGCAAGGAGATTCCTGAGCGGTTCCGGTCCGGATGCTTTCCCACCCATGGTCTTGAGCCTCGCGCCGGCCGGACGGATCTGAGAGAAATCGAATTCGATATCCTTCCCGTCGTACCACGTCTTGAGGCCGAGCGTGAGCGCATCGCACCACCCTTCCTTCGAATCCGCGATCACGTGCGTGCTGAGCTTTTCCCCGTTCTGGTATTTGATCTGCGGGAGCGCTTGCACATTCTGGCTCTCGACCGAGAATCCGACGCCGGTGCCGCACATGGAGATGTACATGATCTCCGCGAAGTCTTCGAGCTTGCTCGGCGCTATGTACGAACAGTTATAGGCGCACACGTTCGTCTTTTCCGCCGCTTCACCCGCGAACTGCATGAGACGCATCGACGGCATGACTTCCTGTTTCAGGATGGCCATGCGCAGCTCGGCATACTCCTTCTCGGAAAGCTTGTTGCCGAGATTCTTCTTCATGAAATGAATGTAGCGGTCGACCGTCTCGATCCACGTTTCGCGGCGGCCTTCTGCCGGTATCCATTTCGCGTATGAGCGCAGGTATACGAATTCGCCGAGCGGGTTGCCGACGAAGTACTTCGCGCTCTCCTCGACAAGCTTCTGGACGTGCGGGGGGATATCCACCTTCACGCTCCGGAGCTGTGCGCGCTTGTCGCGATACAGGATGTATGCCTTCGCGGTTTTTACGAAATCATTCAGGATGAGATACTTCTCCACTGAATCCTGAATACCCTCGACAGTCGGGAGGAAGGTCTTGTATTTCTTCGCGAAGCGCGCGAGCTCGCCCGCCACCTGGTGGGCGACCAATTTCGCATCTTCCTCGCTTCCCTCTTGAGAGGCGGCCATCGCCTTAGCGATGGCCGCGGCGATCTTATCGAAATCAAACGGCACGAGACGCCCGTCGCGCTTCTCGATTTGCGGCACGTTCGCGCGGTATCGGGCGGTTTCCTTCGAAAGCGGTTTTATCATGACCGGAGCGATCTTTGCCGACGGTGCCGTTTTTGCGCGAGCAGTTTTCACAGTCTTGGGCATACGAGTAAGCGGTTAGGGCGGTGATAATGCGAGCACTCGGTTCGTGCAGCGTACCGATGACCAAGCGCGTCGTGCGTTTATATTACCGCCGGTCTCACAAATCCGTATGTGGATAGTTCACTCCGAAACGCCCGGCACATTTTGCAACTGAATCGGCGTTCCGGTGGCGATGTTATTCGCCCGCGCAAAGCCGGCGGTAGTCTCAAGGACATACCTCGCCGGAACAGCCGGGTAAAAGACATCAGGGAATGTTGAGGTCGCCACCGAGGGCTCGATCGTTACCACCTGTCCTTGAGCATTCATCCAAATGATGTCGATAGGAAATCGCATATCTTTCATCCAGAATCCGTATCGATCGGAGGTCTTGAACACGAAGAGCATTCCTTCGTGACGCGGAAGGACGCTCCTCTCGCCAAGGCCGCGCTCCTGCGCGGCCGTAGATGTTGCGAGAAGGAGTCTCAAGGACACGCCGTTTACGCGCGCGAGCGGATACTCCGGCACGCGTACGAAGAAGTAATAGGCCCCGCAAAGTATCACGAACGCAAGGAAAGGAAACCCGAGGAAGCGCGCCGTGCTCATACGCTAGGCTGCATGCGCAATCGTGACGATCGCGAGGATGCCGACCGCATTCAGGACAAAGGTGATCCCGAGCATTTTCCAGCTGCGCATGCCTGCGATTCCGAGAAGACTGACGCCCACTTCGTCCGGCAAAGGGGTCGCGATGATAAACGCGCCCAGGACGGGCGCAAACCAAGCGAAGAAAGGAGACGAGAAGACGCGGCCGAGAGGCGTTCCCGCTACGCGGCAATACACCGGTATCCATTCGCGGACGAGATGATCGCGCACGAACGTGAAAATAATATAATCGCCAAGCATCGCGCCGAATCCGGCGACAAGCGCGAGCGGCACCGGCGGCAGGATGCTCGCGAGCGCAAAGAGCACGACGATAGCAGCCGCCACCGTGAACGTGCTCGCGAAAAAGAGCCCGGTGAGGAACGCGCCAAGATATCCCCAGTCGGCGAATGTCCGTACGACCGCGTGCGCGATCGGGGTGCCGGAGACGAGCCACAGGAGAACGAGGCCTGCAATAAGCAGGATCGTGTTGGTGAACTCCCACCCGAGACGGAGCAGGAAAAGATGGAGCGGAGAGCGATCCCGGCGCGGCAAGGGCGGCGGGGCGGCGCATATATCCTGTTCCGGCGCACGCGGTTCGGGCGTCATATGCCGATAGTATGACACCACGCTCACGGTTTCTGAAGTATAAAATTCAGGTAGTTTCTAGAGCCCGGCTTGAATGACTCGAAATAGACGACCTTGAAATCCTGCCGCTCGAGCAGATTCTCGATTTCCTGTTTCTGATAGTAGCTGAACCAACGTGGCATGTCCGCCCCGAGGCTTTCCCGGTACTCTTCCGAATCACCTTCGATAAGGCCGAGTCCGAATATGCCGGCAGGTTTAAGCACGCGGCGTATCTCACCGAGCGAGGTTGCAACCGATTGCTTTGGGACGTGCAGGAGCGCGGTGTACGACCAGACGGCATCGAAGAGACCGTCCTCAAATGGCAGGGCCTCAAAATCCGCAACGACGGATCGAAGGCCGCGTTGTGCCGAAAGCCTGACCATGGCCTCCGAAGCGTCGACGCAGGTGACGGTCTTACCCGATTGCTGAAGCAGCAACCCATCGCGCCCGGGCCCGCTTCCGACATCGAGAATCGTCGGCCCCGACCGCTCGATAAAGCGTGCTAGGAATGTGCGCGGGAATCGTTCCCAAAAGTCTGCGGTTTCCGCGTCGTACTCGGACGCGAGCTTGTTATACGTATCAATGGTCCGCAGATCCATATCCGTACGCGAAAGTGTACCGCCGGTGTGCAGCCTTTTGCCAGTTGCGCCGGTGCTCGGGTCCGCCGGTGCTAAAAACTTCAGGGGAAGAGACCTACCTTGATTTCCTAAAACGCGTGCTGTAATCGCCGCGTAGAATAAGGCTCAACATAGCACCGATAAAAAATACTGTGGGCGGTGTGCTAACGTTTCGAACTTTTGAGGTAAGGCACCACAAGGGTATTCTAGCCGATTATTCCAGCTCGCGCTGAGGGCTTGGCATAGGGGTCTTTCGGGAAGAAAAACGAGACAAATGAGACACAGGAACACTTATCCGAAAGTGCCTCACTTCTTGCTCTTGACTTTACGCTTCTTCGTTTTGTTCTCTTCCCTTTTCTTCCGCTTCTCCTCCCATTTGCGACGCTTCTCCTCTTCCCTCGCCTTCATCTCCTCCGGAGGCACCACGCGCATGTGTTCGAGGATCTTGTACCCCTTGAGGTGCTCAAACGGGTCGACGAACTGATACCACGGGCGCAGTGAGTGCCAGGTCTTGCCGTCTCGTACCTCAGCAGTCATCTGCGACTTCACGAGCTTCTTGGGCGGGAGGAAATCCTTGTTGTCTTCGAGAAGGAAGAGACGGGCGTGCACCTTGCCGTTCTCATCGAGCACATCGCGCGATTTTATGATGCCCTCCTTGACCCAGCGCGCGAGCTCGGCGCCCTTCAGATTGAAGTCGCTATCGAGGTCATGCTCGGAATACCAGTCGTCTTCCTGCTTCGCGACCCATGCGGGTATCTCGCCGCGGTTGACCGCCTTCTGGCAGGTGAGGCACTTGATACCCCACTCGTCGAACCAGTTTCCGACGTACTGGGTGCGGTTATGGCAGATGCCGCAGGTGTAGTGGTCACCCTCGA
>JAJXVW010000002.1 GCA_021781935.1 bacterium | reverse complement strand
ACGAGGATATACACCTCCGGATGACCCCAGGCCCAGAACAGGTTCACGTACATCATCATATTTCCCCCGCCGCCGGCTGTGAAGAAATGCATGCCGAGATAGCGATCGAGCGTGAGAAGCCCGAGCGTCGCGGTCAGCACCGGGAACGCGGTCACGACGAGCATCATGCTCCCGAGCACCGTCCAGGCGTACATGGGCATTTTCATGAGCGTCATCCCGGGCGCGCGCTTCTTCAGGATGGTCACGAGGAAATTGATGCCGGCGAGGAGCGAGCCGATGCCGGATATCTGGAGGGCCCAGATGTAATAATCGACGCCGACGCCCGGACTGTAGGCGATCTCCGAGAGCGGCGGGTATGCGGTCCATCCGGTCGTGGCGAACTGTCCGATGACTAAGGACGCCATCACGAGCGCCGCACCCGCGGCAAAGAGATAGAACGAGACGGAATTCAGAAACGGGTAGGCAACATCGCGCGTACCGAGCATCACCGGAAGCACCACGTTCATGATGCCGAACATGAGCGGCATCGCGACGAAGAAAATCATGATGACCCCGTGGCCCGTAAACACCTGCGCGAAGTGCTCGGGAGGCAGGTAGCCCGGATTATTCCCCACCGCAATCGCCTGTTGCGCGCGCATCATGAGCGCGTCGATGCCGCCGCGGACGAGCATCACGGCCGCGACCGCGAGATACATGACGCCGATCTTCTTCGCGTCGAGCGAAGTGAGGTATTCATCCCACAACCATCGCCAGCGTATGAAATACGTCATGAGCGCGATAACCGTAAGACCGCTTACGAGCACGAGCATCTGCGCCGCAAACACGATGGGACCTTGTTCGAGCGCCGCGACGGTAAGTTTTCCAAGCATGATTATCGTGCCGTCATGCCGCTCATGGCCCCGATAGCGGAACCGTTCGACGCGCTGCGCATCGAGGAAGACGTCGCATCTGGTGCCATGTATTTCATCACTATCCAAGTATACAAGCTCGGGTCCGCGCGTGCGTACGTGCGCGGCGGAACGTTCTGACTCGGCACGGCGAGCGCGGCGTACGTCTGTCGGTCGAGCGTCGAGGTGGCAGCGCGCACGCCCGCGACCCACGCGTCGAAGTCGGACTTCGACACGGCATGTGCGGTGAACTGCATGCCGGCGAAACCGTCTCCGCTATAGTTCGCGGAAAGCCCGTGGTAATTTCCGGGGGCATCCGCTTCGAGGTGAAGTTCGGTAACCATCCCCGGCATCATCATTTCCTGCCCTGAGAGCTGGGGTATCCAGAGCGCATTCATCGGCGCATCCGAGGTGAGTTTGAAGGAAATCGGCGTTCCAACCGGTATCGTGAGCGTGTTTACGGTCGCGATGCCCTGCTGCGGGTAGATGAACAGCCATTTCCATGCGAGAGAAACGACTTCTATCTCCACCGGAGGAGTCGACGTCGCGATATCGCGATAGGAATCGAGCGCATGGGAGGAGGTCCAGGTGATGCTTGCGAGCGCGACGATAATGACGCACGGCACAAGCCACCAGATCGCTTCCTCGAGGCGATTATGTTCCCAGTTGGGAAGGTAGCGCGCGCTCGCATTCCCCGCGCGGTAGTGCCAGGCGATGGCGAACGTGAGGACAAAGACCGGAATGACGACAATGAGCATGAGCCGGAGCGCGAGCACCATGAGCGCAACCTCGCGCTTCGCGATATATCCGGCAGGATTAAACAGCACGACATGACTGCCGCCGAGCGCGAGCGTAAATAGCGTGATTGAAGCCATGAGGCCGAGGATGACGAGGAAAAGATACCGGTTCATGTGGGACACGCCGCCTGCGAGGCGCCTATGCGAGCATGATACCGCACGATCCTCGGATCGGTCGGACGTACGCACAGATCGGACGCCCGTACGCGCGCTTCACACCTCCCCGAGCAAGGGAAGATTGAGGCGCTTGCGTGCGGTCTCGCCTTTGAACAGATTCCGGGCGCGCGCGGGAACCTCGCCGCGCGCGCCCTCGTGTGCGGCATGCCGCATGGCCTGCGCCGAAGAGCCGAGGTACACGGTGTGTTTCCCGTACTTCGCGGCAATCTCATCCATGCTCGCATACACCTTCGCGTGCGCGGCGGAAGCCGCAACCGTGCCGAAAAGATCGAGCTGAACGCTTCCCTCCTCAGCGAGCGCGCCAAGCGTTATGCCGGTCGCTCGATAGAGCACGCCCTTGCGCAACACCTTCGGCACGTGGGGCCGCAAGGCCGCGAGAATCTCATGCGGCTGATTCGTCCGAATCGGGAGCTTCACCTCGCAGCCGTCATAACGGAAATCCTGGGTCTTGACGAAGAAGAACACGCTCTCGGTCGCGAGATGCCACCGCCGCGCCTTAAGGCACGCGTTCTCCACATTCTTCGAAAGTTGCGCGAGGATGAATACCGGGTCCGCGGACGGAGGCGTGAAGGTCTTCGTCTTCGAGATGGACCGATACGTCGCGCGGCCTTCAAGATCGAGCGCGAGGACCGGGGTTCCGTTCAATTCCTGCCACGTCTCGCGTGCGGGCTTTGCAAGGTGCGCACGCACCCAAGCCTCGTCTTTGCGCGCGAACTGGCCCGCGGTGCGTACGCCATGGTGTGCGAGAAACGCGGCGGTATTCGGACCGATGCCCCACACCTTTTCCGTCGAGAGTTCGCCGAGGAATCGGGGCGCTTCGCGAAGCGGAATGCAAGTGAGCCCCGAAGGCTTTTCCCATTTCGAGCCGATCTTCGCGAGCGTCTTCGTGCACGAGAGCCCGATGGAGAACGTCATCCCGAGCTCTGCCTCGAGCGCGCGCTTCAGCGCCGCCGCGATACCCGGATAACTCAGACGGTGGAATCGCCTCAGCCCGGTAATATCCGCGAAACACTCGTCGATACCGTACTCTTCGACCGAAGAGGTGTACCGGCGCGCTATCGCATACATTCGCGTGGAAAAGAGACTGTACGTCTCGTAGTCGGAAGGCAGGATGACCGCGTCCGGGCACATCCGCTTCGCCTCGTGGAGCTTCATACCCCGCACGACGCCTCGGGACTTCGCTTCGTAGGTGCAGGCGGATACGATGCCGCGTTCCTTTCCCGTGATGACCGGCTTCCCGCGCAGGCTCGGGTCCTTCGCGACTTCGCAGGACGCGAAAAAGGCGTCTCCGTCGATATGAAGGACGGCGCGCGGATACGATTGCGAAACGCCCCAGGTCATACGCGCGAAGAAGAGGACGCGCGGATCGCGGCTGCTGAGCGAATCGTCGCGGCGCGGAATCTTTCGTGCGGCATAGTCAGTATTTTCGGACGACTCCGGTTACGACCGCCTCGATAGCGAGCCCTTCCGCCGGGTAGATCGGCGCATACTTCGCGTTCGCCGGCTCCAGGTAGTATCGGTTCCGCTCCCTGCGCAGATATTTCATGGTGTACTCGCCGTCCACGTTCGCTATGACGATCTGCCCGGGCTTATACGCCTGCCGCCGTTCGACGATGACCATGTCGCCCGGGCAGATGCCGGCCTCTACCATCGAGTCGCCCTTTACTTTCAGTAGGTATGCGATCTCTTTGTTCGGGACCAGATACTCGTCAAGGTCCATGACATCGAGAAGCTCCTCTTCCGCCGGCGAAGGAAAACCGGCTTCGACGACGCCCAGAATCCGAGCCCCACGAAGCGTAGCCCCCGGAGCGATACGGCCTTTTGCGTCCTTCTTGAGAACGCCGTCCTCAACGAACCGATTTATGAGCTTATATGCGGCATTCTTAGAACTGAATCCCATGAGCGCCATGAGTTCTTGGTATCCGGGCATGCGACGGTTCCGTACATAAAATGAAAGCAGCTTCCCGCGCTGTTCCTGGTAGGACATGCGTGCAGTATAGGTGAACTATGGTTCACCTGGCAAGCAATGCCAGTGCGCGTAAACGGCGCCTCCGGAGAGGCGCCGTTTACGGACGTGCGATAGCGTCCTAGCTCTGATGCATCGATGCTCCGCCCATCGACTTCGAACTCGACGAGCCGCCGGAAGCGGCTGCCCAGAATCCGAGTACCGCAATAACGATACCCGTGATGATAAGCGTCGTCTGATCCGTCATGCCGATAAACGGGAGAAGGATGACCCAGAGACCGAGGATGCCATTAACCCAATCCTGCCACATAATCGAAAGTGTTAGCGGGTAAGGTTCCGATCCGCACGAGCGGGCGAGCCCGCCACTACCTATAGTAGGACGCGCGAAAGATTCTGCAATGAGGAGCAAAGAACAGCTCCCTTACCCTCCCTTGTGCATGCATTTCTCGCACCGGCACCCCGCAGGCTGTATGTACTCATCGAAATACTCTTTTCCGTAGTCGTAGGTGAATTCTGCCCCGGGCGGTATCGTCCGGCGCGCTTTAATGAACACCCTTCCTTGCCGAATGACCGGCTCGCAATTCGGCCGGCAGGAATGGTTTATGTACCCGGCGATATTCCAGGAAGGTTTCCCATCGATAGTCTTCCTCGATGTCACCTCGAAGAGGTATCGGCTTCTGCTCGTATACCACTCGGCTTCCGGAAGTTCGCGTCCCACGTATTCGATGACGTTCTCCCCTTTCCGGTATGGCCGCGTGGCGAACAGGCCGAGACCGGCGGACGAACGCTTGACCGCGACGCCGTCAGGCACGCGCGCGCGGCGGATGCGGCTCGCGCGTTTGATGCTTCCCTTCATTTTTGCACGCATAGACGGCGCATTGTAACAGACGTCCGGATCGGGACCAACGCCGCACGTCGCGCGGACGGTGAGGTATACTGGCCCTCACATGACGCTACCCTTCGCACCGAATCCCGGAAAGATGCTCGCCCGGGAAGTAGACGGAACGAGCTACCTGCGTATTCCGCTGCGCTCGCGGCTCGTGAAGCCCGGAGATGATCTTTTTTCCCTGCTTGATGAGCAGGTGGCACCGCACATTCGTCCCGGGGACTATCTTTTCGTATCCGAGAAGATCGTTTGCATTACCCAGAACCGGATCGTGAAGACCGCAGACGTAAAAACAGGTATGCTCGCCCGGTTTCTCGCATCAAAGGTGCGCAACTACGCCGGCACGCCGCAGTTTCGCGGCCTCGGGCATGGTACGGCGCCCGCTATGCAGCTTCTCATCGACGAGGCGGGGTATCCGCGAGTGATGCTCGCCGCGCTCGTTTCGGCGATCACGCGCCCGTTCGGCGTGAAAGGCGCGTTCTACTATCTGGTCGGCAGGCAGGCAAAATCGATCGATTGTCCGATGAGCTGGACCATCGACGAATACCAGGATATGGCAAAGCTCGCCCCGCGCGACCCCTCCGGGGTCGCGCGGGCCTTGAAAGCCCGTTACGGCGTGGAGACAGTTATCGTCGATGCGAACTACCGCGGTGCCATCTCCCTCGGAAAGACCGACCCGCGCATCACTGAAAAATTCATCTACAAACTTCTTCGGGATAATCCCGCCGGTCAGGACAGCGAGATGACACCGTTCATGCTCATCCGAAAAGCTTGAGCGCTCACGCGACGGGCTTCGACGCGGACGCGGCCGTTGCCGCGGTTTTCGTTTCCTGCGCGATTTCCTTATCGTCCTCCTTCACCGCCGCGCGCGCCGCATGTCGTTTCGTCGAAAAACCCATGAGGGAAAAGACGACGGTCGAGAAAAGGACGATGCCGATGACGTTCGTGAGGAACAGGAGGAGCGCGTTCACGAAAACCGTCCAGTCCGCATGCGCGAGAGCGATGCCGGCTACCGCAAGCGGCGGCACGAGCGCAACGGCAATCGCGACTCCCGGGAGCATCTCGTTCAGGTTCTCCTTCGTCATCGCGAACGCGGCGGCGAATCCCGCGATTCCGGCGATGAGCGCGAACGCGAGGGACGGAATGCTGCTGCGTACGATAGCGATGGTCGACAGATCGGTTCCGGTAAAGAATATGCCTATGACAAATGACGCTGCGAGCGCGAGCGCGACCGACTTCAGGAGCGTATAGAACGAACGGCCGAGCACGTTCTGATCGCTGATCACGATGCCGAGCGAGAATGAGAGCAGCGGATAGAGCATGGGTGCGATGAGCATGCTCCCGATGAGAACGATGACCGAGTCGGTAATGACGCCCATCGCAGCCATTGCGATCGCGAGCGTGATCATGAGGAAGAAGTCGGCGCGCGGGCTCGCGTGCGAGATGATCTTCTCGATAGCATCCGTCTTCTGTTCACCGGTCACGGTTCGGAAAAGGGTCTGGAACATATGCGGCGATTATAGCAGGGCGTGAGCGGGCCTTCCGCTTGCATCCGTGTGGCCCGGTTAGTTTAGTTCGATGCCGTCTGCCTCTCGGCGAGCGCCGCGAGCGCTGCCTGGCTCGTCGGCAGATGCGCCGGGTCGCTGATGTTAACGAAGCCGACAACTTGTATCCGCATTCCCGGACATACGCCCATGATGTTCGCGGCGTTCAGCACGTGCCCGTCGCCCAGGAGGTAGTTGTCCTTGGTCCCGAAGAGTATATCGATGCGGTTCGTGAACTTGCGGTTCATGGTGTCGGCAATGACGCGATACCCGATATCGTTTCCGACTACGCCGTATCCGCAGTCGGCACCGGGCTTTCCCGACGGTCCCTCGATCCTGATGATGGTGCCGAACGGAAGTTCCTTGCCGAGATCCTGCGAACGCGCCGCAACTACCTGCGGGTTCGCGAACGCGCCGGACGCGGTAATGGTCGGGTTACTGTCCGTCTGAGCGGGTACCGCGTTGTACGCCGTCATCGTCACCGCATAGGCAGGCGGGTTGATTGGCAACGCCGCGATAGGTGCGACGGGTGCGGGAGCGATGGCCGGTGCGGCCGCCTGCGCGGGCAGTGCGGCAATCGCTCCGGACAAAGCAAAAAAGCCCACAAGGGCTCCGAGAATAGGCATCGAATTGGATTAGAGGAAGCGAGCTTCCGTAGTACCACCCTAACACGTTGACAAACTAAAGTCAATAGTTATTATGCCTTGACAGCAGTCCAGACACTGAAAAAGGCAAGCAAAACCAATGCTATATTAGGCAGTTCCGCCGGGCGAAAGAAACACCCGTTCGGATGCGTTCTAGTCTATGGAGTCCTTGAGATCACAGAAAAGGTGAGGTGGAGATGAAATTCGTGCTCATTCTTATCGGGCTGCTCGTGGTTGCGCCTGCGGTGTTCGCCTCAGACCCTGAAACGAACGCCGCCTGCCCTCCCCCGCCCGGTGCGCTCATCACGCACGCGTCGTGGTACGACTGTTGCAACCTGAGGACCGCTGACGGGACGCGGTTCAACCCGAAGAATCCGCGCATCGCCGCAACGGTCAATTTTCCGTACGGTACGGAGCTCATCGTTACGAACTTACGTAACTGCCGGAGGCTGCGTACCGTCTCGCATGATCGCGGTCCGGCGCGCGCTATGGTTCGCAAGGGCCGTCGCATCGATCTGACGAGAGCGGCGGCGCGGATCCTCGGGTTTCTTGCCGAAGGCACGGCTCCCGTGAGCGTGGTCGTTGCTTCCAACTAAACGTGATAACTAACTACTAGTAACGGACGGTCTCTCTGAGAGCCGTCCGTTTCCCTTTGCCCGGACGTCAGGCGCCGGGGAAAAGGCGACCGATCGCGATGCCGAGCAGTATCGCGAAGCCGCCAAGAAGCGCCATGCGCATGCCACGCCAGAAGAGGGGAAGACGCGAGAGACGCGCGCCGGCTACGCCCGCGATGAAGAGCGCGGCGAACGACACGGCGATGGATACGAGCAGCGCGGTCGAGGGCGCAAGGAAGAGGTATGGCGCGAGCGGAAGAAGCGAAGCGAGGGTGAACGCCGCGAACATGAGGAGTCCGATCGCTATCGGCAAGCCGTCCGCGACGTCAGCCTTTGCCGCATATTCTTCCGTCGACTCCTCCGACAGGAAGTTCCCTACCGCCATCGAGAAAGCTTCCACGAACGCGTATACCACTCCCGTGAGCACGATGATGCGCGAGCTCGCACCGCCCACCGTGATGCCGGCGAGAAGCCCTACCGTCGAGACGATCCCATCCGTGATGCCGAAAATAGTGGTGCCGAGATACAGGGAAAACGAGCGCTTCATGCGTGAAGCGTAGCATATCGAAAGAAGAACCCCGGCAACGCGCGTCGCCGGGGTTAGCTCTGTCGGCATCTACTGCCAGTAGATGCCGTGCTTGTTGAAGTTCAACCTATACGGATCACGCGTATCCATTGAGAGGATACAGACATGCAGCCGACCGTCCTTCGCGCGATACTGAGGATCGATGCCCATCGAGACGAGCCGCTGCACTTCGAGCATCGCGCCCTCGCCGGCGAAGCCGGTGCTCTCACCCCCCACGATGCCGCGCTCTCGCCATAAGGCAGAACTGAAAAGGATCGACCGCTTCTCACCGACGACACGGACGTCATCGATGTTCGGCGACCGCCACTTCAGAGAGCCCGGCTCAAGCGCCGTTTCATCGCGTACGCCGCCCACACTCTTGCCGTCTTCGACGATGACCGCAACGCGACACAGCTGTTGCGCACGGTCTCTGAAAGCTTCCGTGAGCACGGGCATGATGCCCGAACAACCGCCTCCGCTGCCGACCCCAATAGCCATAACACTGAGTTCTGGGAGCGTCGTCGCAATGTGCTTTGCGACACGGTGGTATCCCGCACTGTTCGCAGGATTCCAGTACTGCTTGGTATTGTGGAACCGGCCTTCGGCCGCAAGGTGATCTGCGCGCTTCATGGCCTCGACTGCGCTGCGCGCCTCTCGATCGATCTCGACATTGCATGCCCGCAAGTCGTCGAGCTTCCCTTCAGGGAGGGATTGGGTCACCACGGCAACGAACCGTTCGAATGGAAAATCCGGAATGGAGGACTTCCCCATCTCGATCGCGACCGCTTGTGCCTTGCCGTATCCGCCTGAGGTGGAATCGCCGAGCTTGCGCGGCTGACCTTCCAACGTTTCATACCGCGCAAGAAGTTCATCGATGATGTTTGTCGCCGGCCACAGTTTCCCCGTCCTCGCACGGTTCTCGTGCATCTGTACGACGTGGAATGCCACCTGATGCCGCTGCGCGTAGTCTGCCCAGAATTCGGGCAGATTGGCCGCATCGACTTCGAGTATCGGGGGTAGTTCGAGCTGCTCGTTCAACGAGCGGCGAGAAATCAATGTCGTCATGTCGTTCTCCATAGGTATGCGTGCCCGTAAAGGGCTTCCGCGCCTGACTCTACGCCGAAAATGCGAAAACGCAATGCCGCCGGCTTCTGCCGCGGCAATCTTCATTCAGTGGGGTCGCTCGACCTTCTTCACCTCTTTTATTTCGTTCGGGTTTGCACCCTGCTCGGCGAAGAAGACGACCGTCGGTCCCTTCATGGCATCCGCTTCCTCCGGGGTAACCCACGCTTCGCCGAGAATGACTACCTTATCGCCCTTCTGGAAGAGCCGCGCCGGCGGCCCGTTCAGCACGATCTGTCCCTTACCGCGCTCGCCCTTCAGGATGTAGGTACGCCAGAGCACGGCATTGCTCGCGTTCGTGATCTGCACCATCTGGCCTTCACGCAGGCCGGCAGCTTCGAGGAGCAGTTCGTCTATGGTTATCGAACCGATGTAGTTCAGATCCGCATCGGTCACGGTCGCCCTATGGAGTTTCGCTATGCAGACGTTCAATAACATGCGCGGAGTATATCAAACCAGACGGCGACCGCCTATGCCATTCGCTCTTACTTACTGCTCTTCCCGAATCACCTTGCGGCGAATGCGCCACTGCGAGAAAAGGAACCACCCTACGATGAGGGCCGCGGCAAGCGGCCAGCGCCAGACGCCGAGCCACTGTTCCGTGAGATTTCCGAACAGGTAGGCAGTGCCGAAGAAGAGCGAGGTCCAGATGAGCGTCCCGATGACAACCGGCGGCACGAAGCGCCTGAACGGGAGCTTCAGGAAGCCTGCCGCAGTATAGGTCGGGAGCCGCATACCGGGCACGAATCGGCTCGTGAAGACCGCGCTCTCGAAACGCTCCTCGAGCCACCCGCGGATGTGATCGTAGCGATGGTGGTTCACAAGCCGGGCGGCCCACTTGTGGTTCGCAGCGAGATAACCCATGCCATAGAGCCAGAAGTCGCCGAGGATGATGCCGGCGTAGAGGGAGAGGAGCGCAAGCGGTATGCCGATTGACCCGTCTGCGGCAAGCACGCCTATGAGCATCGTCGTCGCGTCTTCCAATATGAACGTGCCGACGATGATGGCGACCGGTATGAGATAGACGTGCGGCAATGAACCCGTCACGATGAAATCGATAAAATGCGTGAGCACCATGAAGGTGAAGGCAGTATACCCCTCTTCACGAGCTACGTCCGCTAATCGGACTGCATTTCCTGCGTACTACCTTGCTTGACATGATTTGCTATACTGTGCGCAATGGTACTCGTCTCGAAGCAGCCTCACATATTCCCGATGGCCGAGGATATCCGTCATGAGTGCGGTGCCTACCAGCTGCAGTCGGTCATACGCGCGTTCGGCAAAGACGCGCAGGTTGAAGATCTCTATCTGAACGACCTCTTCCGCAAGCACGACGTCTCGCTTCCCTCCTTCATGCCGCGCATCTTGGGCCGCTTCGGTGTCGACTCCGACGTGCACTTCTGGACCAAGCGGAAGTTCAAAGACCGGCTCGCCGAAGCCATTCACGAGGACAAACCGACGCTTTTCGTCATCAACTCCATCTGGGGAGATGGGAACTGGCACTGGATAAGCTCCTGGGGTCATGAGGAAACGCCTGATGCGCTTGAGTTCATGAGTTACGATTCCCAACTCCCAACTGCCGTGAATACCCCCGGTAATGCGCGCTATGCGCATCAGGTCATCGAGGAAGTGCTTCCTTGGCGCGGCTCGTTCGCGGTTACTATAAAGGAATAGCAAAAGGCCCGGAATCGCTTCCGGGCCTTGGCATTAACTTATGACACTATGGAAGATCAATCTCCACGAGAGTCCGAACATGGGTATGCAACCGACTGGATATGAACTCGGGTGTAAACACAGTGTTACCAACTCCGCCCTCCCGTGACTCATACTGGGAGTCATAGACTTGGAATCCCTCCTCCGGGTCGTAGCCCCAGACACTGATCCAATGCAATCCATGTCTCCCGCGAGTCGCCCGAATGATGAGCATAGTCGGATGTCCTCGCGTGAGTGCACCCAGTAGATACCAGCGCAGATCGGAAGGCTCGAGGCGGTATCGCGTCTTCGCTGAGATGCCCCCGTGCCGCGCGAGTAATACAGGGACTTTCCACGGCAATAGATAGCCGAAGTGCCCCCAAGGCGGACGGAGTGATGCGATATCAACTTCGTGTCCCGCTGCGGCAAGCATAGCTTGCAACTGATACGGGCCGCAGTCTTTCGTGATATCGGGCGCTCTCGGCCAACTATGCGGCATACTTCTCACAGCGCGCTCGATGCCGCTCGTCATAAGGATTCCTCCTTGCGGAGGAGTGCCTTGATAGACGTCTGCAGCATGAAGGCCGCAGGTTTTGGCGTCGTTGCGTCGATTGCAACTTTGGCATGATGCTGGGCAGCTTCTTTGTCGCCAGCGATATACCGCATCCGCGCCATCCAGAAGTTCTGAACCGCGAATGAATACCGGAGCACTTGGAAACCGAACTCGAAGACGGTCTCCAAGAGGCCGCAAGCGGCCACAGCGAGTAAAACATTACCTGCGCCGAGAGTACCGAGCCAGCCGTTGTAGATCGCGATGGCGCCGGCAAGCGGCAGAAGCCGCGTACCGATGACATTGAACGCGATATTTGCGAGGCCGAACAGCTCGAACTTCGGCCGCACGACGTGCATCCCGCGTCGGATGGTGACTGCGCCAGGTTCGGTTGCGGTTTCTGGATCTTCCCAGACCCAATCGACATTCATGCCATTTACTCTCTCCGCCGGCCCGAGCACGAGCCAGTGAAGCGTCTGCACGATCTTGCGCATTAGAACCTCCTTGAGTGAGCAAATTCCCGTCAATAGTATACCTAGAGTAATTGACTCTGTCAATATTTCCAAAACATATCAGGACGCTTGTGCATTCCGTTCATTTGACGAATGTGGCGATGCTACGATGGGAGTAGCTCAAACGGCCATGAGTACTATTTTCGTTGCGAACATCCTGGCACTTTTCCTCTCGCTCTTTGTCGCAGGGGCGATTCTCGGCGCAGTCTTTTCGCACACCCGCGGCGGACAGGCGGTTGTAGCGGGCGCTAAACGACGTCTACGCGCTCTTGTTTTCGGCTGGGAGTTCCCTCCGTTCAACAGCGGGGGTCTGGGCGTCGCCTCATTGGGACTCACCCGCTCGCTCGCGAAACAGGACGTGGATATCACGTTCGTACTTCCGAAGCCGTACCCCCTGTCGGTACCCTATGCGAAGATAGTCGCCGCGGAGCTCGAAGACGCGGGCGCGAAGGTTACCTATGCGACGGCGTACCCCTCCGCGACAGCCGCCGATGGCACGCCGCTCTATGGCGACGACATGCTGAGCCAGGTGAAGCGCTATGCGAGAGCCGGCGCGAAGATCGCAAAAAAGGAACCGCATGACGTCATCTATGCGCATGACTGGCTCGCATTCGGCGCCGGGAAAGAGGCGAAGCAGGTATCGAGGAAGCCGCTCCTCGCGCACGTACACGCGACCGAGTTCGATCGCTCGGGGGGCGGGAGCGTGAATCAGACGGTATACGACCTCGAGCGCGAGGGGATGTGCGCGGCAGATCGGATCGTTGCGGTATCCGGCCGCACGAAGCATACGGTCGTCGAGCACTATGGTGTCCCCGCAGAAAAGGTCGCCGTCGTCTGGAACGGCGTGGACGAAGCGACCGCCCCTTTACAGGAGCCCGGACGCCGCACGCGCCTCGCGCACTTGAAGAGCGCCGGACACAAGCTCGTGCTATTTGCCGGACGGCTCACGCTCCAGAAGGGCCCCGACCATTTCTTGAACGCAGCAGCGAAAGTGGCGACACATGATCCGGACGTGCTTTTCATCATGGCAGGCTCCGGCGACATGGAACAACAGCTCCTCAGACAGGCCGCAGGCCTCGGCATCGGTGACCGCGTCCTCTTCCCCGGATTCCTACGCGGCCACGACCTCCATGAGGCATACGCGAGCGCGGACGTCTACGTCATGCCGAGCGTTTCCGAGCCGTTCGGCATCTCGGCGCTCGAGGCGATGCGAGCCGGTACGCCGGTCATCATCTCGAAGCAGTCAGGCGTCGCGGAGGCGGTGCCGGAATCGATACAGGTCGATTTCTGGGATGCTGACGCGCTCGCGAAGGCAATCGAGCGCGTACTCGAGGCGACGCCGGACGAGCGCGAAGCGCATGCGGCGCGCGGACGACTCGCAGCCGCGCGTCTGTCCTGGGACCGCGCGGCCGGCGAGATTCGCGCGGTCATGGATGAGCTTGCGCTCGCCGGCATATGAGCACCGCCGCGCCATGAAGAACGTCTGCATCTATCTGCAAGTGCATCAGCCCTACCGCGTGAAGCGCTACGGGCTTTTCGACGTTGGTCATGATCATGCATACTTCGACGGTAACGACGCCACCGACCTGAATAATCGGCGCGTATTGCGGAAGGTCGGGTCGAAATCCTATCTTCCGGGAGCCGAACGCCTTCTTGATCTTCTCGATCGGCATCCGCAATTCCGGTTCGCGCTTTCTATCTCGGGGGTCGCGCTGGAGCAGCTTGAGCGCGATGCGCCGGACGTTATCGATATCCTGCGCCTCCTCGCAAAGAGCGGTCGGGTCGAATTCCTGGGAGAGACCTACTACCACTCGCTCGCCTTCTTCTATTCGCGCTCCGAATTCGAGCAGCAGGTGCGCCTACACGCGCGCGCGATCGAACGACTCTTCGAGGTTTCACCGCGCGTCTTCCGCAATACCGAACTCTCGTACACGAACGCGCTCGGCGCCTGGGCCGACGAACGGGGCTATCTCGGTATCCTCGCGGAAGGATGGGATCCGGTTCTCGGGGGTCGGAGTCCCAATCACGTCTATCGTCCGGTCTCCGCCCGGCGTACGAGGCTGCTGCTCAAGAACTACAAGCTTTCCGACGACATTGCATTCCGTTTCTCCTCGCGGGACTGGAGCGAGTGGCCGCTGACCGCCGAAAAATTCGGCCAATGGCTTTCCGCAGCCGAAGGCGAGACGGTAAACCTTTTCATGGACTACGAGACCTTCGGCGAGCATCAATGGGAAGATACCGGCATCTTCGATTTCCTTTCGACGCTGCCCGGCGAGCTGCTCAAGAATCCCGAGATCACCTTCATGACGCCGTCGGGAGTCATTGCCTCGCTTCCCGACCGAGGCGTAATCGACGTTCCGCACGTGACCACCTGGGCGGACACTGATCGCGATCTCACCGCGTGGCTTGGCAATGAGATGCAGCACGCCGCCGTCGGTACGCTCTACGGACTCGAAGCGCGCGTGCGCGCCGCAGGCGACGCTGCGATCCTTGAGGATTGGCGGCGGCTTCAGACCTCAGACCATTTCTACTATCTCTGCACGAAATGGTCGGCCGACGGCGACGTGCACGCGTACTTTTCCCCGTACGGCTCTCCCTACGAGGCATACAAGACCTACATGCACGCACTCAAGGATCTTGAGTGGCGCCTGCGCATGCACGAACGCTTCGGGCATCCTGCACCTGCGGCGCTCGTCCTCTCCGATAATTCATGAGGTCCCTCGTCCTCGGCAACGGCTCGCTCCTCGTCACGCTTGATGACCGCGGAGAGGTCCGCGACCTCTACTATCCGCAGGTCGGCCTCGAGAATCACGCGGGCGGTGCGATGCGGCATCGCATCGGCCTCTACGCGGACGGCTTCTGTTCCTGGCTCTCCGAGGATGGCCGTTGGAACGTGCGCGTCGGGAGCGCCGAGGATTCCCTCGAGAGCCGCGTCACGGCCGAGCACGGCGCGCTTGGGCTTCGCCTCTCGTTCACCGACGTCGTCTACAACGAACGGCCTATCCTGGTCCGGAAGATCAACGTGCAGAATTTGCGCAAAGAACCTCGCGCGGTAAAGCTTTTCTTCGGCCAGGAGTTCGAACTGAGCCATTCGCCCGGCGGCGATACCGCGTATTTCGATCCGGCGATCCACGCGCTCGTTCATTACAAAGGCGCGCGGGCGTTCCTCGTAAACGGCCGCGCGGGCGGCGCGCCGTTCGATGACTACGCAGTCGGGCTTTTCGGCATCGCCGGCAAAGACGGGACTTTCCGTGACGCTGAAGACGGTGCTCTCTCGAAAAACGCGATTGAGCACGGGTCCGTGGATTCGGTCATCGGATTTTCGCTTTCGCTCCCGCCGGAGAGCACCGCGACCGTCCATTATTGGCTTGCCGCCGCAAAGAGCATAAAGGAAGCCGGAGCGCTGAACGAATACGTGCTCGGGAAGACGCCGGAGCATCTGCTCACCACGACCGGCGATTACTGGAAGGCGTGGGTACATCGTTACGATTGGAATTTCCACGGCCTTTCCCCTGCCGTGGCTGCGCTCTTCCGCACCTCGCTCATGCTGGTCCGCGCGCATGCCGACGACGATGGAGGGATCATCGCGAGCGCGGATGCCGAAACGCTCCAGTACAAGGAAGATACCTATGCGTACGTATGGCCCCGCGATGCGAGCTTCGCGGCCCGCGCCCTCCTGCGCGCGGGCGACCCGAACGTATCAGAACGTTTCTTCGCGTTCTGTGAGGACGTGATATCCGATGAGGGGTACTTCATGCATAAGTACCTGCCGGACCGATCGCTCGGTTCGTCGTGGCACCCGTGGATCCGTGACGGCGAACTGCAGCTCCCCATCCAAGAAGATGAGACCGCTCTCGTCGTTTGGGCGATTGCCGAGCAATACCGGCACAGCAAGGATCTCGAATTCATCGAGAAACTTTACAATCCACTCATCGCAAAAGCCGCGGACTTCATGGTGCGGTACCGCGATGCGGCTACCGGACTTCCCCACGCTTCCTACGATCTCTGGGAGGAAAAGCATGGCATCTCGACCTTCACTTCCGCGGCGGTGTTCGGAGCCCTCATGGCCGCCGCGGACATCGCGCGAGTACTCGGGAAGGACGACCGCGCGGATGGATACGAGAAAGCCGCGCGGGAGATCCGCGAAGCGATACTCACGCACCTCGCTTCGAACGAAGCCGGCGGGTTCGTGAAGCTCATCGAGACGTTCGAGAAGAAAACTGTGTATGACCGGACCGCGGACATTTCGAGCGTATACGGACTGTTCCGATTCGGCGTTCTCGCTCCCGAGGATCCGCGGCTCGCGGCGGCATTCGCGTCTACGACCCGGCGTCTTGCTTCCGCAGGAGGCCTGATGCGGTATGAGGGAGATCAGTATTTCCGCGACGGCCCGCTCGGAAACCCGTGGTTCATTGCGACGCTGTGGCACGCGCAGTTCCTCATCGCGCGAGCGCAAACGGACGAAGATCTCGCACCCGCGCGCGCGATCTTCGAATGGGTCGCTGAACATGCGCAGGATTCCGGCGTGCTTTCTGAACAGCTCGATGCGCAAACACTCACGCAACGCTCGGTCGCGCCGCTCGCCTGGAGTCATGCTGCCTTCGTCAACACGGTGCTCGATTATCTCGACGCGCTGGAACGGCTCGGGATCTGCCCGAACGGCAATCCGGCGCCCTAGATTCGCAAGTTATGCACGGGTGCGGCTTTCCATGGGGACGGGGTGCGTCATACTGAACGCATATACGCTCAGCATAATCATTATGTATGAATCATCGAACGCTTCGTGAGGTAGCGAAGGTGGGAACGGGTCTCGTGCTCGCCGATCTTATCAGCGCGTTTTGGTTTTCCGCCACCGGACTCTTGCCGATGACGCTTCTCGGCGTCACGTGGACGAGCCAAGCCATTCCCGAGATTGTCGTTTTCGATGGCGCACTCTTGCTGCTGCTTATCCATTTCGGGTGGAACATGAAGCTTCCGATCGCTTCACCGTCGGAGCGGACGCTGCTCAATCTCGCGGGGATCATTTTCCTCGTCGTAGCGCTCGCGCATCTCGTGCGGCTTACCTTCGGCTGGAATCTCATACTAGGCGGTTTCGCCATCCCGCTTTGGCTTTCCTGGGTCGGCGTGTTCGTTGCGGCGTATCTCTCCTACTCGAGCTTTCACTTCGCTCGCGCCCGTCGGTAATCGCCTCAAAGGATCGTGAACTCCGCTCCTCGTACCTACGCCGCGCGCTCGCACGCGGATGCTTCTACCGGCCTCTCGGAGGCTGAGGCGAAGCGTCTCCTCGCGCAGTATGGTCCGAACGAACTTGCCGCGACGAGAGAGAATCCGGTCCGGAAATTCCTGCGATGGTTTTTCTCCCCCATCCCGCTCATGCTGCTTGCGGCAGCGGCGCTTTCATACGCGACCGGCAAACGCGCGGATGGCGGCCTCATCCTCTTTCTGCTGCTCGCGAACTACGGAATCCAGATTTGGCACGAGCATAAGGCGGACCAGGCCGTCGCGAAGCTCGAAGGACACCTCGCCGCGAAGGCGCGCGTGCTTCGCGACGGCTCCTGGAAGCAGGTCCCCGCAGCGAGCATCGTGCCCGGCGACCGGATCGCGCTTCGCGTCGGTACTCGGATTCCGGCGGACGCACGGCTTCTTACGGCGACGAATCTTGCGGTAAACGAATCGATGCTGACTGGCGAGTCGCTCCCCAGGGACAAGCGCGAAGGCGACACGGTGTATTCCGCCGCCTTCGTCACGACGGGTGCCGCTGAAGCGGTCGTGACGAAGACGGGCAATCGGACCTACTTCGGCGCAGCGGTAAAAACGCTCGAGTTCGCGCGCAAGCGGAGCCTGCTCGAAGAGGATATACTCTCCATCTCGAAGCTGCTCGCGGCGCTCGCGCTCGTCGCGATCGCAATACTGACGCTCGTGCTGCTCCTCCACGGCAGCGCTCTCACTGAGCTCGCGACGCTCGACATCTCCCTGCTCATCGCCGGTATCCCCGTGGCGCTCCCCACCGTCATGTCGCTCATAATCACGGCCGGGGTCATGAAGGTCGCGGAGGGCGGCGCCGCGGTGCGGCGACTCTCCGCGCTCGAAGATTTCGCAAACGTCGATCTGCTTCTCTCCGACAAAACGGGGACGCTCACCGAAAACAAGATAAAGGTCGCGTCCCTCGTTACTTTTGGGAAATGGACCGAGGACAACGTTCTTGCGCTTGCCGCGGCGGCCACCGATCCTGCAGAGACGAATCCGCTTGAGGTTGCCATCCGCGAAGCCGCGGCGCGGAAGCATCTGCCCCTCCCGATACAAAAGCACCTCGTCCCGGGCGACTCGGTGCGCAAGCGCAGCACGGCGACTCTTGAACATGACGGTACGACCTGGCTCGTATCGCTCGGTGCACCGCCAACCGTCGCCGACCTTTCGAAGTTCACTTCGGCGACGAGCCGCGCGTTCAAGGATGCGATAGATCGCGCCGCCTCCCGCGGCGACCGTTCTCTGCTCGTGGCGGTCAACATGCACCACGCGGAAGAGAAGGGTATGGAGCCGGTCGGCGTCCTCTTTCTCGCCGACACCTTACGCGAGGATGCTGCCTCGACGGTCGAGACCATGCGCGAGCGGGGCATCGAGGTCAAGATGCTGACGGGGGACGGGCTTCCGATCGCCCGCGAAGTCGCCAAAGAGCTGCATCTGCAAGGCGAAATGTACGATCGCTCGGTATTCGCGGACGAACGGAAGCTCGAAGAAGCGATTCCGCGCGCGGCGGGGTTTGCTGAAGTTCTTCCCAAAGACAAGTATGCGGCCGTCGAAGCGGCGAAGAAGCGGTACCGGGTCGCCGTGACCGGGGACGGCGCGAACGACATCCCCTCGGTGTCCGACGCTGATGTCGGCATTGCGGTCGCCCATTCGGTGGACGCGCTGCGGGAAACGGCCGACATCGTGCTGCTATCGAACGGGCTTTCCGTAATCGCCACCGCAATCCATCAGGCGCGCATGGTCTTCATGCGCGTGTATCACTACTCGATCTATCGCATGTCGGAAAGCGCGTCGCTCGTGATGACCATACTCATCATCGGCGTCTGGGTGGGAAATTATCCGCTCACGCCGATCCAGGTGCTCCTGCTCGCCTTCTTGAACGACGTTCCGATCATCTCAATCGCGTTCGATCGCGTGAAAGTCCCCCGCGCCCCGGCAACCATCGATCGCGCGCGGCGTGCGGCGCTCTCATTTCTCTACGGTCTCTCAGGAGTCTTAAACAGCGTATTGCTCCTTGTTATCGTCTATTACTTCCTGCATTTGCCGTGGCCCTGGATCCAGACGCTCTTCTTCCTCCAGCTCGTCGTCTCCGGCCACATGCTCATCTATGTCGCGCATACCGAGCGGCGCTGGTTCGATTATCTTCCCGCCTGGCAGGTCATCGCGGCTACGAGCGCGACACAGCTCCTCGCTACGGCATGGGCGCTCTCGGGCTTCTTCACGACCGCGATACCGCTTTGGGTAGTCGGTTTCGTGTGGATCTGGTCATTCTTCTGGATGCAGAGCGCTGAGGTGTTCAAGATGCTCACCTTCGCCACGATGGGATCCGTCGGGGAACCGCGGCGCTCACGGACGAAGCAGGCGGGCAAGTCGGATGGTCTCGAACGAGTACTTCCCGCGTAAAGAATGAAATGCCGGCGAGAGCGTCTCGCTCCCCTCCTGCCGAAGCGCCTCGTGGATCTCTTCAACCGCCTGCCGATCGGATAGGAGGTGCGCGAAGTCCGACTTCGCCAGATGCCCGAGCTCCTGCAGCTCCTCGAGATGACGGACGATGGTCGAGACCGCGAGACCGCGTGCCCGGGCTGCCTCCTTCAGTGTCTTCGTATCTCGTACGGTCTGCAGCGTCTGCGCAAGACGCCCCGGAAGTCCGCCTGCGGCGCGGGCCGTACCAATTACGCGTGATGCGGTGCTCCGGCTGCCTTCAGGCAGCCACGCTCCTCCCATAGCCTTCACGCATCGCTTCTGCAGTCCCTCAAGCTCTTGCGGCGGCAGTGATCCGAATGTCTCCGCGGCCGCTTCGGAAGCGCTGCGGAACGCATAGTCCTGCGCGCGGATTGCCGGATGCACCTGCAGCGCTCGTTCATTGAGACCGAGCAGATGGAGCCCTCGGAGACGCCGAACGCGGCTCAAAGCGACGTACCCCTGGCCGTATTCGAATGCGCGTGAAAGGTCGATGACGGCGGCATCCATGGAAATCCCCTGGCTTTTGTGCACGGTCATCGCATATGCAAGGCGCAGCGGAACCTGCGTTACCGTTGCCCGCACTTTCCCGTTTTCCTCCACCTGCCAGTCCATGGGATCGGCTTCGATCGTACGGCCTGCTTCGGTTTCGACGACCGGAAGCCCGCTGCCCTGCGCAAACGAGACGACGGTGCCGAGCGTACCGTTCACGAACTTTCCCTGCGGCGAGTTCTTCGTGAACATGACGCGCGCTCCTTCCTTCACCTCGAGCACTTCGGGCGAGAGACAGCCCCGCTTAAGCGCATCAACGAGCGTGTCCTTCCCGTTCGCTGTCATGAGGAAGCTCCGCGCGCGGCCAGGCAATGCGGAAAGCGCCGCGGCATTCAACCGGTCGACATCAGCGTTATGCGAGTAGAGCTTCGGCGCGCCTTCGGGCGGCTTCTCTGCCGTGATCTGCCGCGCGATGAGCGATTCATAGTGAAGTTCATCCACTTCTCCGCTCCGGATCGCGGAGAGCACGCTCAAGAAGTCAGGATCGTCTTGGCGATGCTGCTCGGCGAGATAGCAGATTATCGGATTCAATTCGCGCCAGGCCTGCGACTCGAACGCGAAAGCGACCTTCGTGCCCCGGGAGACCGGAGGGAGCTGGAAGAAATCTCCCACAACCACGACCACCAGACCGCCGAACGGGCGCTCGTCGCGTCGAACTTCACGGCACACGGCATCCGCCGCCGCAAACGTCGCTGCGGAAAGCATCGAAATCTCATCGATGATGAGCACCTTCGCCTTCGTGATGCGGCGCGCCACATGCTCTCGAGACGCGATGCGGTCAACGTCCGCGCGCGAGAGAGCGTCTTGTATGCCTATCCCGCTCCAGGAATGGAGCGTCATCCCCGACACGTGCGTCGCGGCGATGCCGGTTGCGGCGGTCACGGACGGCTCGATGCCGCAGGAACGCAACCACTCAATGAAGGCATTCACCGTATGCGTCTTTCCGCTGCCCGGCTCGCCGGTGAGAAAGACGTTCGCACCGGTCTTGAGTATCGAAAGCGCCTCTGCCTGCGTCATTCGTACGATTGTAACAAAAGGCAGCAGGACCGGCTGCTACGGAGCGGCCGCACAACAAATGACCGCAGTCGCGTAACCGTCAGCCGGCACGATGACATCGAGGGACGGACAGGCAGGCGACATTCTGCCGGTCTGCGCTGAAAGCAGGTACGGACCCGTGGGCAGCGAAAGCGCGAAGCTCCCGTCGGGCGCGGAGCGAACGGTAACGGACGGCAGCGCTCGGTTCGGCGGCGCGGCTGACACCGCAGCGCGGAGTGGCGTACCGGCGATGGAACCCGCGGGAAACGGGCACGTGCCGCTTAGCAGCACCGTTCCGCGGACGCCGGTTTGGAACTCACCCGCTGCCGTACTCCTCTGAGGCCTCTGCGGCGCCTGCGCGCTTCCGTAGTAGCGCAGCGTGAGCGCGGCGATGATGAGCGCGAAAAACGCGAGGATCGGGGTAGCGTGCTTCATGTCTTTGTCTTTGAATCGGAGCGGTTCCTCGTTCCGGCAAAACGACGCTCGCTCGAGCTGTCGGGTCCCCGCAGCATACGCCGCGGCCCGCACGGTCGCAATCACGCGGCGCAACGGGACGGTGCTCGCCGACGTGCACAGCCGCATCGTATGCACGCGCCGGTTCGGGAATCTGCCGGGGTATACTCGACGCATGACGGAATACGACCTGAAACGCGAGCTCGCGAATCGAATCAAAGGCGAGGTGAAAGACGATGCGGCGACGCTCGCGAAGAATAGCCGCGACACTTCCCTTTTCCAGGTCATGCCGGAACTCGTCGCATATCCGAAGGATGCTGACGATGTTGCGGCTATCGTGAAGGAGATACACGACGCGAAGCACGCGGGCGCCGAGGTGTGCCTTGCGGGGCGTTCCGCCGGGACGGACATGAGCGGCGGCCCGCTTACCGCAGGCGTCGTCGTATCATTCACCGAATACATGAACCGCGTCCTTGAAGTGACGCGCACCGCGGCGGACGCAAAGGATGCGCGGGAGCCTACGGGCTTTGCGGTTACCGAACCCGGCGTCTATTATCGCGATTTCGAAAAGGAGACGCTCAAGGAGAATCTCATTCTCCCCTCCTATCCTGCAAGCCGTGAGCTCTGCGCGATGGGCGGCATCGTCGCGAATAACTCCGGCGGCGAGCGCACCCTCGAGTACGGCAAGACTGAAGACTATATAGCGGAGCTCGAGGTCGTGCTCTCAGACGGTACGAAGACGACTTTCAAACACCTCACCCCTGAAGAGGTCGAGGACCGAAAGAAGAAGCAGGACCTCGAAGGCAGCATCTATCGCGAAATGGACGATATCCTCACGAAGCACGGTGACGTCATCAAGGCGCACAAACCGAAGGTCTCGAAGAATTCAGCGGGCTACGCGCTCTGGAACGTGCGCGACCTTAAGACGGGCGGAATGAATCTCGCGAAGCTCGTCTGCGGGAGTCAGGGCACGCTTGCCCTGTGGACGAAAGCCCGGCTCGGGCTCGTCACGCCGAAGGAGCATCGCGCGATGCTCGTCATTTTCCTTTCCGATCTCGCGATACTTCCCGAAGTGGTGAAGCGCGTACTGCCGACCGCACCCGAATCATTCGAGAGTTACGACGACAAGACATTTGAATTGGCCGTTCGGTTCCTTCCCGACATGCTGAAGCAAATGGGCTGGGCGCGGGCGGTGCGGCTCGGGATCGACTTCATACCGGAAGCGGCGATGGTCGCTACCGGCGGCGTTCCGAAACTCGTCCTCATGGCTGAATTCGCGGAAGATTCCACCGCTGAAGCGGACCGAAAAGCCGTCGCGGCAAAAAACGCCTTGCTTGGGCTGCCCGTGCAAACGAAGATCGAACGCAACGAAAGAGAGTCGGAAAAGTTCTGGATCGTGCGTCGTGAATCCTTCTCGCTCCTGCGCAAGAATCTGCACGGCCTGTACGCGAGTCCGTTCATCGACGATTTCGTCGTGCCGCCGGAAACCTACCCCACGTTTCTCCCGAAACTGAACGCGCTCCTCGACGAATACCAGAGCCATTTCATCTACACGATCGCAGGCCATATCGGGAACGGCAATTTCCATATCATCCCGCTTATGGATCTTTCGAAAAAGGAAAACCGCGACGTCGTTCTCGAGCTCGCGCCGAAGGTCTACGACCTCGTGATCGCCGAGGGAGGCACGACCACCGGCGAACACAACGACGGCATCATCCGCACGCCGTACCTACGACAGCTCTTCGGCGCTGAAATGGAGACGCTTTTCGAGCGCACGAAGAAGGCGTTCGATCCCTTGAATATACTGAACCCGGGGAAAAAGGTCGGCGGCACGTTCGAGGATATCCGCCGCGACATGATCCAGAGCGCGGCGTGAGCGCCCCGCGCCCGAGCGGCGCCCGGTTCCCTTCGCGCCCGAACCGTGGCACTATGCCGGTAGACGCAAAATATCGACCCAAGGAGGGTCGCCATGAGCTACTACGGAACGCGCGCGATTCTGGCGGCGCGCATCATCTGGCAATCCATTAGCGATCCGCGCATGCTCCACGCGACCGATAGGGAGCACGTCGCGTTCGGGATATGCTTCACGATCGGCCTCTGTCTCGTCATCCTGTTGCGCACATACTGGCGGAACGGACCGCCGATTCTTGCCGCTACCATGGTAGTTACGAGCTTGTTCCTCTTTTTCTGCGCGATGTTCGCGGATCGGATATACTCTTCCGTGCACTGGGGAGCGGCGCTCGCGTTCGGCGGGCTCGGCGGCTTCGCGTTCGGTACGATCGCCAAACTGCTCTCGTCGGTCATGCACCGGAAGGATCGGTCGAAGCCGCGATAGCCGGCAGCAAAGCCGGCGGTCTCCCCAGAGACCGCCGGCTTTTTATTCGCGAAGAACAAACCGCCCGGCGAAACGTAGTAGTATGGAAGCGTAATACTTAAACGACCTTACTAAATCTGCTCATGGACGCCGCCTCGCTCTCCCGTGTACCGAAGTCCGTATACACCGTCGTACGCGACTTCGCGCGCGCACATCGCTTCTGGAGCGTTATTATCGCTATCGTCGCGCTCTACGGAGGCTACGAAGCCTACGCGACGCTCACGGCGACGCCGCTGCAGACGCGCTATGTGACCGCAACCGTCGCGACGGGCACCGTCGTCGCGGCGATGACCGAGACCGGGCAGGTGAGCGCCTCGCAGCAGCTCGACCTAACCCCGCAGGTTTCGGGCGAGGTAACCGCCGTCTACGTTACGCCGGGCGAACGGGTCCGTGCCGGGCAGGCGATCGCGCAGCTCGATGCGACCAGCGCGCTTGAGGCGCTGCGCACCGCGGAACTGTCGCTCAAGAATGCGGAGCTCTCATACGAGCAGAACACGGCTTCTTCGACGCTTGCGCTCAACCTGCTGACTGCGCAAAACGGGGTCACGAACGCGCAGACTTCGCTTCAGAAGACCCACGATGCTTCGTACGGGACGCTCTCGAACGTCTACAGCGACCTCTCGACCGTGCAAAACGATCTCTACCAGGCGCTCTACAGTCAGAACGTGCAGGGACGCGCGACCCAGGACAACGTTGATGCGCTTGCCGATACCGTCGCCCAGTATGATGACTCGATCGGCGTCTACAAGAACGCCGCGGAAACCGCATACGCCGCGGCCGTGACCGCCTATAACACCGCGCTCGTAACGTACAAAACGACCGCTCTCACGGCTGATAATTCCACGCTCCTTTCGCTTGCGGATACCACCTATAGCGCCGCCCAGGCAATGGCGGAGGCGGTTCAGAACGTGCACAGCTTCTTCGATCGGATAAACAACGATTACACCACGTACAATCTCAAGCCGAACGCCACGCTCACGTCGCTGCTCTCAACGACCGCCGCCGACGGTACCACCATGAACAGCGACTTATCCGCGGCGCTCACCGCGAAATCGAATATCGTCACGGCCGAGCAGGATCTCGCCCAGGCACAGAACACGCTGCAGCAGACGACGGGCGGCGCAAATGCGCTTACGGTCCAGCAGGCTGAACTCTCGCTCGCGCAGGCGCAGCAAACCGTTTCGACGGCCGCGCAAACGGTCGCCGATTACACCGTAACGGCTCCGTTCTCGGGAACGATCGCATCGGTCGCCGTGAAAAGATACGATCAAGCCGGGAGCGCTTCATCTATCGCGACGCTCGTGGCGAACCAGCAGACGGTCGATATTTCCGTCAACGAAGTCGATGCGGCGAAGCTCAAGGTCGGACAGAAAGCGACCCTGACGTTCGACGCGCTGCCGAACGTCACGGTAGCCGGCACGGTTTCCGAGGTCGACACGCTCGGAACGGCGACTCAGGGAGTCGTATCCTATAACGCGATCATCACATTCGATACGCCGAACGCATCCGTACTTCCAGGAATGAGCGCCACCGCCGAGATCGTGACCGGGACCGAGACCGGCCTCATGGTGCCGACGAGCGCCGTGAAGACCGCCGGTTCGCAAAGCTACGTCGAGGTATTCAAGACGCCGATTCCCGGCAGCGGCGTCTTGCCTGGGGCGCCGAGCGCGATACCGCCCGTTCGGACATTCGTGACGACCGGTTTGTCCGACGATACGAACACGATTATCGAACGCGGGCTCTCCGCGGGCGAACAGGTGGTCACGCAGACGACGAACGCCGCCGCGGTGCCCTCGGCTGCGGCGAACGCAACCTCGCGTTTCAACGGCGGCGCGTTCCGCGGCGGCGGCGCGTTCCGCGCGATCGGCGGCTAGCATGATTGAGCTTGCCCACATCACAAAGACATACGGCGAAGGAACGGAAGCGTACCGCGCGCTTCGCGGCGTCTCGTTCTCGATAGCCGAGGGAGAGTTCGTCTCCATCATGGGACCGTCGGGTTCGGGGAAATCGACCCTCATGCACATTCTCGGGTGCCTTGATACGCCGACCTCCGGCACCTACGTACTTGAAGGCCGCGATGTATCTACCATGACGGACGACGAGCTCGCCGAGATCCGAAAAGACAAGATCGGGTTCGTATTCCAGGCGTTCAATCTCCTTCCCCGCACGACCGTGCTGCGCAATGTGATGCTCCCGCTCGTATACGCGAACGTTCCGGAAGTAGAGCGCGAACGGCGAGCGCGCGCGGCGCTCGCCGCCGCCGGACTCGCTGAGGAGCACTACCAGCATCTCTCGAACCAGCTTTCGGGCGGACAGATCCAGCGCGTCGCGATCGCACGCGCTCTCGTGAATGATCCCGCGCTCGTGCTCGCGGATGAACCGACCGGCAATCTCGACTCGAAAACATCGCTCGTGGTTCTCGGGACGCTCCAGAAGCTCAACCGCGAGCACGGGCGTACCATCGTGCTTATCACCCATGAGCCGGATATCGCCGAACACGCGGATCGCCTGATCCGGCTCAAGGACGGCCTCGTCGTCTCAGATGAGCGGAATCCTTCCCCGCGCGACGCGACACGCGAGACGATGCTTTACGACGGCCAGGCTGCGGCATCGGTAACCAATAAGCTCTCATGACCACGCGCGACCTCTTCGACGAGACCTACGCCGCTCTCTCCGCGAACAAGGTTCGCAGCGGACTCACGATACTCGGCATCGTCATCGGCATCGCCTCGGTCATTGCGCTCACCGCTATAGGCCAGGGCGCTCAGAACACCATTTCCGCTTCGATTAACTCCCTCGGCAGCAACCTGCTTGAGGTCATGCCGGGCGCGGCGCGTACGTTCGGCTTCGGCGCGTCAGGCGGCCGAGGGAGCGCGCGTTCGCTCACCGTATCCGACGCGAACGCCATCGGGGGCGTCGCGAATGTCGCGAACGTCTCGGGCGAGTATGCGGCACGGTACCAGATCGCCATCGCGGGCGCGAACACGAACACGACCGTCGACGGCGTGAACGGGAGCTACGCCGTTATTCGAAATATCACGATGGCGCAAGGATCGTTCATAAATGACGTACAATCCCAATCGCTTCAAAAGGTCGCCGTCATCGGATCCACCGTTGCAACCGACCTGTGGGGCGCAACCGCGACCTCTACCGATCTCGTCGGCCAGCGGATACGCATCAACAACCTTCTCTTTACGATCGTCGGCCTCATGTCGACCAAGGGCGGCTCCGGATTCGGCAGCCAGGACAACGAGGTGTTCATCCCGCTCGGCACGGCGCTCCAGTACTTCGCCGGAGAAGGAAACCAGTACCTTTCGACCATCGATATCCAGGCGACCTCGCAGGGGTCCATGACGCAGGTACAAAACGACGTCACGAGCCTGCTGCTTTCCCGGCACGGCATAACGGACCCCGCGAAGGCCGACTTCAGCATCCTGAACCAACAGGACCTTGTTTCCGCCGCTTCTTCCGTGACGAGCACGTTCACGACGCTCCTCGCCGCCGTCGCCGGCATCTCGCTCATCGTGGGCGGTATAGGTATCATGAACATGATGCTCACGAACGTCACCGAGCGCATGCGCGAGATCGGCCTGCGCAAAGCGATCGGCGCGACGAAGAAAGACATCAATACGCAATTCCTCGCCGAG
>JAJXVW010000001.1 GCA_021781935.1 bacterium | reverse complement strand
CGCGTTGAGTTCTCTCTCCCCGGCAGAAGGGTCCGGAACTTAAACAAACGAAATTCCTTACCGCCCTTTCCGACACGCTGTTGCGAGAAGAATGCGGGACCGCGCGTTGAAACGCGAATCGCAAGAATAATGCACACCCAAAGCGGCAAAGATACGCTGAGGAGCGCAACTGCTCCACTGATGTCGAGAAGCCGTTTCATACCGCCTCCTCCGGTTAGTTCCAAGGTGAACTAAACTCGAAAACCGTCTTGGCGTCAATACGAAAAGCCGCCCCTCTGGGGCGGCTTTTCGTATCTTGGTTGCCGCTCTTGCAATCCAACTAGAGCGGTTTCAAAAGTGCTGCAGATGCGAGGTGCTGAAAATGCATTTACCATATTATTCACGACCGTGAATAATATGGTATGCAGAAATAATGTTGAGCATCGAAAAATCGCGAGTGTTTCCACCCGCGACCCTCTTTGAGATTCCGTCAGACGGCGTGTTGACGAATCTTCCTGAAAAGCCACGCCCGCATGCGCATCTGAATGGCGAGATTATGGAAGTAGTAATCGTTCGCGACCATCTGCTGGCCGGGAAACTGCTGCTTCCAGACTTCCCATTGTGCTAGAAGTTCATGCATGCGCATGCGGTGCATGCGTATCCTTCGCCAGTACCATGCGCGGCAGATCTTGTGCCGCACGCGAATTATGTGCTTCATGAGCGGATCTCCCTTTACCCGACACAAATATCTCACGACCCAGGAGCAAACGCAAAACGCCCCCGAAGGGGCGTTTTGCGTATCTTGGCTGTCCGTCTTCGTTACACCATCTTCACGTCTATCGTCACGCCGGACGGGAGGGTGAGATTGGTGAGCGCCTCGATAACTTTCGGCGAAGGGTTCAGGATGTCGATCAGGCGCTTATGGATGCGCATCTCGAACTGCTCGCGCGCATCCTTATGGACGAACGTCGAGCGGTTTACGGTCCAGCGCTTTATCTGCGTCGGAAGCGGCACCGGGCCGACTACCTGCGCGTCGAGACGCGCGGCCGTATCCATGATCTGCTTCACCGAAAGATCGAGGATCTTGTGCTCGTATGCCGCAACCCGGATGCGCAGCTTGTGCTCCGGTACGGCTTCCGCCGCCTTCTTCACGGTGCGCTTCGTCTTGGTGTCCGCCATACGAGTGCTATCGATCGCCTTACGCGATGATCTTGGTCACGACGCCCGCGCCCACCGTCTTGCCGCCTTCGCGGATAGCGAAGCGGCGCTGCTCTTCGAGCGCGATCGGGGCCGTGAGCTTCACTTTGAAGGTGATCGTGTCGCCCGGCATGACCATTTCCTTCCCGTCCGGAAGGGTGACTTCGCCCGTCACATCGGTCGTACCGATGTAGAACTGCGGCTTGTAGCCCGAGAAGAACGGGGTGTGGCGGCCGCCCTCATCCTTATTCAGGATGTAGACCTCCGATTCGAACTCCGTGTGCGGGGTGATGGAGCCCGTCTTCGCAAGCACCTGGCCGCGATGCACGTCTTCTTTCTTCGTGCCGCGGAGCAGAATGCCGGCGTTGTCGCCTGCCTGGCCGCTCTGGAGCTGCTTGTTGAACATCTCGATGCCGGTGACGGTCGTCTTCGCCGTCGGCTTCATGCCGACAATCTCGACTTCCTCTCCCACCTTCACCTCGCCGCGTTCGATGCGGCCGGTAACGACGGTGCCGCGACCTTCAATCGAGAAGATGTCCTCGATCGGCATGAGGAACGGCTTATCCGTCTCGCGTGCCGGAAGGTCGAAGTAGGAATCCATCGTATCGACGAGCTCCTTTACCTTTTGCGCGTATTCGTCGCTCATGTCCTTCGACTCGAGCGCCTTGAGTCCCGAACCGCGAAGAATCGGGGTATTCGCGCCGTCGAAGCCCTGCTTCGTCAGAAGCTCGCGAACTTCCTCTTCGACGAGGTCGATGAGGTCAGCCTCTTCCACCATGTCCACCTTGTTCAGGAAGACGATGAGCTTCTTGAGTCCCACCTGCTTCGCGAGAAGGATGTGCTCGCGCGTCTGCGGCATGACGCCGTCGGTCGCGGCGACCACGAGTACCGCGCCATCCATCTGGGCGGCACCGGTGATCATGTTCTTAATGTAGTCTGCGTGTCCCGGAGCGTCGATGTGCGCGTAGTGACGATTCGGGGTCTCGTACTCCGAATGATGGAGCGCGATGGTGATACCGCGCGCCTTCTCTTCCGGCGCGCTGTCGATCTTGTCGACTTCCTCTGCGCGCGAGTCGTAGCCCTCGCCCTTCAGGAACTGGAGGACGTGGAGGATACCCGCGGTGAGGGTCGTCTTGCCGTGGTCAACGTGGCCGATGGTGCCCACGTTCATGTGCGGCTTCGTGCGTGCGAATTCTGCCATAAATCGTACCTGTAAAGTAAGTAATAATCCCGACGGAGTCGGAAATACACTCCCGGCTCGTGAGCAGAACTGCAGACAAGCCAAAGAGCGACGCCAAGATGCGTTATAGGGAATATACGAGAGCCGGAGTAAATGTGCAAGGGGTTCGCTTCACCCGCGCGGGAAGAGTGAACCAAGAAGATCGACCGCCGCCGAAGGAACCGGTCCATACGCATTCGGCATCTGCGCGCCGCGCCTGAAGAGGATAAAGAGCCCGAATGCGAGATTCACGAATGGTATGAGCATGAGAAACGACCACCACCCGCGCCAACCGAGGTCATGGATCCTTCGTACGACGAGCGAGAACGAAATCAGGATAAGAATCGCATATATGATCATGAGGGCGATCGCACCGGCTGTCCTGCCGAACAGAACCGCGACGATGAGCACGATGGCCCACGCGGCTAGCCCCGCGATGACCGAACCGAGGAAATAATTGAGTCGGGCGATGCGGCCGACGAATAACCGCTCGAGGAAATGCATGCGGGAATGATACCACTGCGCGAAAAGCGCGGAGCCCCGAGAATCGGGGCTCCGCGCTTTATCCGCACGGAAACGACTACTTTCTCGCGGCGATGATGTCCTGCGCGACGTTCGTCGGTACCACGTCGTAGTGGTCGAATTCCATGGTCATCGAGCCGCGGCCTTCCGTCATGGAGCGCAGAGTCGTCGTGTAGCCGAACATCTCGGAAAGCGGCACCATGGCGTGGACGGCCTTGTTCATGCCGCGCTCTTCCATACCCTCAATCTGCCCGCGCTTACCTGAGAGGTTGCCGGTGATGTCGCCCATGAACTGATCCGGCACGATTACCTCGACCTTCATTATCGGTTCGAGAAGGACGGCCTTGGCCTTCTGTGCGGCCTCCTGGAAGGCTTGCGAAGCAGCGATCTTGTACGCGACCTCGGAGGAGTCCACATCGTGGTACGAGCCGTCGACGAGTTCGATGGAGATGTCCACCATCGGGTACCCGGCGAGGACGCCGCGCGCCATGGCCTCGCGCACGCCCTTCTCGACGGCAGGGATGTATTCCTGCGGAATGACGCCGCCTTTGATGCTGTTTATGAACTCGAAATGATCCTCGCGTGTGACATTCTTCGGAATCTTCACATCATCGCCCTCGGGAAGCGGTTCGAGCTTCTTCATCTTAATCTTTACGTGCCCGTACTGACCGCGGCCGCCCGTCTGCTTGATGTACTTATTCTCGACTTCCGAAGAACCTTGGATGGTCTCGCGGTACGCCACCTGCGGCTTGCCGGTGTCGGCGACTACGTTGAACTCGCGCTTCATGCGATCGACCAGGATCTCGAGGTGGAGCTCGCCCATGCCGCTGATGATCGTTTCTCCCGTTTCTTCATCAGTCGAGACCTTGAAGGTCGGGTCCTCGTCCGCAAGCTTTCTGAGGGCGACACCCATCTTCTCCTGGTCAGCCTTCGTCTTCGGCTCGATGCGCACGGAAACGACCGGCTCCGGGAAGGTGATCTCTTCAAGGATGATCGGGTGAGCTTCATCGCAGAGCGTATGCGAGGTTTTCGTGTCCTTGAGGCCGACGGCCGCTGCGATCTCGCCCGCAAAGACCTGTTCGACTTCCTCGCGCTTGTCGGCCTGGAGCCGCACGATGCGCGATACTCGTTCCTTGTTACCGGTCGTCGAGTTGTAAACGTATGAACCCGAAGTCACCGAACCGGAATACACGCGGAAGAAGGTGAGCGATCCGACGAACGGATCGGTCTGAAGCTTGAATGCGAGCGCCGAGAACGGTTCATCGTCGGAAGCGTGGCGCTCTATCGGATTGCCGGTTTTCGGGTCCGTACCGGTTACCGCCGGAAGGTCGAGCGGGGACGGGAGGTAGTCGACGACCGCGTCGAGCACGAGCTGTACGCCTTTGTTCTTAAGGGCCGAGCCTGCATAGACCGGGAATATCTCGTTCTTGATTACCCCCTTGCGCAAGAGCGCCTTGATCTCCTCCGCAGACGGCTCCTTGCCCTCGAGGTATGCGTTCATCGCGGCATCGTCCTGTTCGACGACGCGTTCGATGAGCTCGCTGCGATACTTCTGCGCATCCGCCTTCAGATTCTCCGGAATGTCCGCCTCGCGGACCTCCTGACCCATGTTGCCTTCGAAGTAGTAGGCCTTCATGGTGATGAGGTCGATGACGCCCTCATGCTCGCCCTCGAGCCCGATGGGGATCTGCGCGCGAATAGCCTTCGGCGAGAGACGATCAAGGATGGATTTATAGGAATCCTCGAAGGAAGCGCCGGTGCGATCAAGCTTGTTGATGAAGCAGAGGCGCGGGACATTCGCATCGTCGGCATAGCGCCAGTTCGTCTCCGACTGCGGCTCGACGCCAGAAACGCCGTCAAAGACGACGACCGCGCCGTCCAGTACGCGCATGGAGCGCTGCACCTCGGCGGTGAAGTCGATGTGTCCGGGGGTATCGATGATGTTGAAACGGTGGCGCGCAGGGTTCGTGCCGTCGGTTGCTTGGACGACGCCGTCTTGCATGCGCGCGTGAGTCGGGGTCCAGAAACAGGTGATGGCCGCCGCGGTGATCGTGATACCGCGCTCGCGCTCCTGTTCCATCCAATCGGTGACCGTCTCTCCTTCGTGCACTTCGCCGATCTTGTGGCTCATGCCCGTATAGAAAAGGATGCGCTCAGACGTGGTCGTCTTACCCGCATCGATGTGGGCGATGATGCCGAAATTGCGCACCTTCTCCAATGGGTAATCTCGCTTCATATACTTGGTTACAAAAATAAAAGCCGCCGGGGCGTTACCTTGGATAGTAGCGGAATTGCAGTAAAAGACAAGCGCCCGGCGGGGCGCTTGCAATAGGTCAGCTCTGGACGCCGAAGATGTGCTGGTTGTCGTTCTTCAAGCGCGCCTCGGCCACGCCACAGGCATATTCCAAGATCTCGTCGCCGCGTTTTTTGCCGAATGCCTTCCTGAGCGCGCGGCGCGTTCTGGACTTCGCACGCCGGCTGTCGCGCAGTTTTGCTCGCATGTACCGCTCATCGCATACCGCGACCATGGGCCTCTCCCTATACGGTTTCTGCCAAGAGCATAGCGCACCCTTCGCGACGCAGAAACCCGGCCGCGTACGCGGCCGGGTTAGAGCTCCTCCCGCCGCACGAAGCGGCGGAGCAGGATAATAATGACGAAGAGTGCTGCAGCTGCGGCAAAGCAGAGATACTCTGCAATGTCACGCAAATGGCCCTCTAGGATGAGTGCGAAGTACCCGACGAGCGCGAGAATAGCGAGCGTCCATGCGAGCAGCCACGCGATGATGGCCAAGAACTTGCCCCAGGGCATGACATCCACCCGTAAAGAGCTTCCTAGTAGGGTACGCCGGACGCGCCGCGCTTGGCACGAAATCCTTAATACAAAAAAACCGCCCCGAGGGGGCGGTTTTTTGTCTTCATCCGAAGATTTACCAGGCGAAGTGCGCGAAGGCCTTATTCGCCTCCGCCATGCGGTGCATCTCGTCCTTCTTTTTGATCGCGTCACCTTCATTGTTCGCGGCGAGCTTTATCTGCTCGGCGAGCTTCTCAGCCATCGGGCGGCCTTTGCCGCTGCGCGCGCTGCCGATGATCCAGCGAAACGCGAGCGCGAGCCGCCGCTGCTGCGGGACTTCGCGCGGCACCTGGTAGTTCGCGCCGCCGACGCGGCGGGAGCGCACCTCCATAAGAGGAGAGACGTTCCGTATCGCCGCATCGAAGGTCTCGAGCGGGTCGCCTCCTTCAGCGGCAAGCTTCGCCATCGCATCGTAGACGAGCGTGCGCGCGGTGTCTTTCTTGCCATCCCACATCACCGCATTGATGAAACGGGTTATGAGCTCCGAATGGTACTTCGTATCCGGCTGCCAGGTGCGCTTCTTCTTGAGAGGACGTCGCATGATGAATCAGTATGAGGAAAATCTACGCCTTCGGACGCTTTGCGCCGTACCGCGAGCGACCGCGGCGGCGCTTCTCGATACCGGAGGTATCGAGCTTGCCGCGGACCACGGTGTAGTTCACGCCGATGTCCTTCACTCGGCCGCCGCGTACGAGCACGACCGAGTGCTCCTGAAGGTTATGTCCCTCGCCCGGGATGTAGGCGGTCACCTCCATGCCGTTCGTGAGCCGCACGCGGGCGATCTTCCGGATGGCAGAGTTCGGCTTGCGCGGGGTCTTCGTCGTCACTTTCGTACAGACGCCGCGCTTGAACGGCGATGCATAGTACGTCGGCCGGTTCTTGAGCGCATTGAAGCCGCGCGTGAGCGCGAGTACTTTCGACTTCCGCTGCTTGTCAGAGCGGCGCTTCTTGGTGAGCTGGTTGATGGTGGCCATGCAATAAATAAGACCCGCGTCTGGGTCTGTCGCAATATATAGGAATAGCGCCGAAAGCGCAACCCGCTCGGGAGTTTTCCGGGACGTTCATTCTATAGGTTCGCGGTATGGATCGGCCGGGTAGTTCCCTTGGGCAGGCGGTTCGGGCTCCGGTGCGCCCGGAAGGTGCGGGGGCGGCGGCACCGGCGGACGGACGACCACCGGTCGAGGCGAGAGACCGGGCTGCACCGGGGCTGTCTGTCGCGGAAGCGCTGCTTTGGGAGGAAGAGGCGCCGGAACTCCCCCGCGGGCGACCGGAACAGCCGACGCAAGCATGGGCGCTGGAGCGGCTTCAACGTCATTCCTGTCCTCGTGCTCAAGGAGATTCAGATGCCGGAGTGGGCGCGCCGCGTCCATCGTCGCTCCCTCCCGAGACTCGAGTGGCGCTGACTGCGGAGCCATCGGTGCAACCGATTCGGGGGTCGCGCGGTTCACGAGCGGCGGAGGAACCGACACCGCCTGCGGCGGTACCGGAGGTGCCGGCGGCGCGTAGTTCGGCGCTTGTGCCGCAGGACGTGCTTGCGCCACTCGCAACGGTTCCGAAGTTTTTGTTTGCTGCATCTCTTTCTTTCTAATTGGCACGAAGATGAGATCGTTTACGTCGTTCGCTATCGCGTTTACCGTATCCGTCGTAAATCTCGCCTCTTCAGAGAGTGAGCTCGCGAACTCATCCGGGTCCTTGACGCCGAGCAGGAGTTGAATGATCTCGCGCTCAAGAACGGCTCCTTGGTCAACGTGCATCCCGTATTTGCGCATCAATACCTGAACCACCTGAGGAATCGTATCTCCAATAAATACTTGGCGGACGGCTGGGGGGAGCTGTCTGAGCAGCAGCTCCAGGCTTTCCTCAAGCGTTAGTTCTTTGGGTTCGTCGGTCATACATTAATCTTAGTGTGATCCCGCTGTCTCTTTCTTTTCCTCGCCCGCCCCTCCTCCGCCTTCTTCGACATCTGCCTTCTTCGCGAGTTTATTTAAAGTCTTGATGAGTTCTCCTTCTTCTTTTTCCTTCTTCGTCTTGCCTATATTCTTACGCACAGTCCCCGCCGCATCGCGCAAAGCGCCACCGCCAACCCAGAAACGCGTCCGAGACCATGCTTGAAGACGATTGGCATACGCCTCTTGCCTATTACGGAAATCTCGTTTAATTGGAGTCTCAATTTCCGATCTGGTAGTCGTGAGCTCCTTCTTTGCCTGGGCTTCTGCCTTCTCAGCATCTGCTAGCCTGGTTGTCGCCGAAGCGAGATCGGTAGCGCTCTTTCTCTCTGCCTCCTGCGCATCCTGCAGTTGCTTGTAATTCTTGAGGTTGGCCATCCACTGCGGATCAGTATCCCTGAGCGTCTCAAGTCGCTTGAGTTCCTCTGCGCTCGAGGCATGATTGAGCTCGGCTCGACTCTTCGCCGTAACCGCGTCTGACTTTTCCTCAGTTGCGCTCCGATGCTTCTCTTCAGCCTCTCTGATTGCCTCCCGCTCCTCCTTTGTCTTCGGGCGCTCGCGAATCGACTCCTCAGCTGCCTTTTCGTAGGCTTTCTTCTGATCTTCATATTCCTTCTTTGCTCCACCCTTTTGGCCCTTGCCGAACTGAATCCCGGCCTGCCCAACGGATTTCGCAAGGCTGGTATTGCGGAAATCAAAGCTGTTCTTTGCGAGCTTATTTTCGAGACCGCTGGCCACACTCATACCGAGTGCCGTTCGGCCGAAGCCTGTCCTCCTAATGCCTGCAGCGCCAGAATGTCCGATCGCACCTAGCGTACGCCTTCCCGTCCACCCGACAGCTGCCGCCGTGAGTCCCATACCAGAAAGGCGTGTTCCCCATTTCATTGCCGCATCGGCACCGAAGGCTGACATTTTTTTTGCCGCAATCGTGACCGCGAGCAAGAGCCCCATCGCGACGAGGAAGGAAAGGACGAGCGAAGCGAATCCGGAAAAATGTCCGGTTAGGAAGCCGTCCCAAAGATCCGCCGCGCTCTGGCCGCCATGATTCACGCCGAAACCGGAGAGGAAGTTGGCGTCCGTGATGACCGCAAGCGCCACATACAGAAGAAGCATGAGGATGGGTGCCGTGATGGTCTGCTGGAAGAGATAGCTCCACCAACTGCTTGCAGTCTTCGAGAGTTTCGGAACGGCGAGTCCGGCGAATCCGATCGGAGCGACGACGATAAGCAGTATAAGGATGACGAAGCGCGCGATAAGTATGAATGCGAGTGAAAACATCACGAACGCGGCGATGAGAAAGAGCATGATGCCGAGGAAGCCGATATACCAGGCGGAATTGGAGTTAAGGATCGCATTTGCCTTTCCGGATCCCGTGGAGCCCGTCTGCTGATCGAGCGCTCCGCCGTAAATCGCCGCGAGCCCGAGCTGCTGCATGATGCGGTTGCTGATGCCCTCATCATGAATTGCAGCCGTAACGGAGTTGCCCGACATGGTATCAATCTGCTGCGGCGTGAGGACCTGCCCGCCGTTTATCTGCGCATAAAATTCTGTTGCGAACAGGTTTCCAACGTCAATGATCGCTTCGGAGATGAAGAGCGAGAAGTTGAGAAAGACGGCAGCTATGAGAAGTATTGGAATCATCTTCTTCGCACCATATGATTGCGTGCCGAGCATAATCTCGATACCGACCGCCAGAAATCCGAAGATGAGCACGATGTTGCCGATGTTGCGGAATATCTGCCACACGACGCCGATGGCAGAAAGGCCGTTCGCAGTATTGCTCCCGAGGAACGCGCCGGCATGCACGACCGTGTAGTACGCCGCATAATCAAGCGTGAGCGCCGCCGTGCCCAGGAGCCAGGCGAAAAGCCCCATGATCTCGGACATGATGTATCCGTAGGTGCTCGTGTTATCCGTGTAGGTCTTCGGCAAGGTGGGATTATCGACCCCGGCCGGATTTGTCGTACAGTTAGAATTCGTGCAGGTAATGTTCGGATTGGTCACCGTCGGCTCTGTCGGCTGAAGGAACGTCGGATCGAGAGAGGGAGCGGTGGTGCCATTTCCCGCAGGAGCATTCGCGTAGGGCGACGGCTGCGCGTGTGCGATCGGGGCGTAGGCAGAAAGCCCGAAGGTGCAGAGAGCGGTGAGGATGAGCGCGAAGCGTTTCATAGCTTATCCGCCGGTCGGCGCGGCGCAGGCGCTCAGGAGCGCATGCGCGTTCGTCGTTATGAGATTCATCTGATCCACGGTCGACCCGCCGGAAACCGTAAGCGACCCCGGAGGCGTCGAGGTAGCGATGTTGAGTACGGTTGCTCCCTGTTCGGCATTCGCCACGTCAGCGGTCGTAGGCGGCATATTTCCGAGCGTTGCGAGATCGGCAGCAAGCGCACCAGCCGAGCCGGGCGCCGTCGATCCTTGTTCAGCCTGTATTTTCGCAAGCATCGCGTTCGCATTTTTCACGGTTAGCGCCGCCTGCGCCGCCTGCGAGAGAACCGGAGCGACCTCGGCGTCAAGCGCCGTCTGCGCGGCGTTCGCCTGTGATATGCATCCGTTCGAGAGCTGCCCGAGGGAGGAGCTCGCTGCCTGTGCGGCATTCCCAATGGCGTCCCAATCGTTCTGGAACGTGCTCACCTGGTTCTCAAAACCGGAGAGCTGCGACTGGCTCACGCTATTCTGACTGACGCTTGCCTGCGTCGCACCGAGATAGCCGTTTTGGTTTGCGTATTGCGAGAGCGCGGACTCGCCGCCGGAAGAAGAAGGCGACGTGACGCCGGCAAGACCTCCGGAGCCCGTTCCGCCGCCGAGCAGGTCGGATGCGAAATTGACCGTATTCATCACGGTTGCGATGCTCCCCATAATCGCATTGATTTCAGGGCCGACCTGATTGCCGAACGCCACCACCTTCTGCAACGGCGCGCCGACGACCTGATTCAGTTCGTTGCTAATGACCGAGCCCGGCGTCTTGATAACACCCGGCTTCCCATTCTTTTGCATGCACGTCTGCCCGGCTTGCGGCGATACATACCCTTGCCCACCCGAACCCGTGACGGCGACCTGTTGGATACCGCCGTTCGAACCCGAGCTGCTCGAATCCGTAGACCCGCACCACGAGAGGAAGCCGTTGCCCCAATTAAGCTCCTGGAGCTGCGCGTTAGTGGCGTTCGCTACGAGCGAGGAGAGCTCCGCTTGTGCCTGCGGATAGAGAATGAACGGGTTGTTTTGCGGCTGCGTCGTGAGCGCAAACCACGCCGCCGTCCCTCCTTGCGACCAGTTTCCCGAAAGAAAGGCGTTAACGTTCGGCGATACGGCGTTCAGCGTGCATTGATTCTGCGCGAAGAAACCGCGCAGACTCGTCTGTTCCTCGTAACCCTGCGCCAGCGACGCACTTATCGATGATGCAAACGGCGAATTCGAATCCGCGCTGAATTGATTCACGAACGCGAGCTCCTGGGTATCCGCGACCGAACGCTGAAAGCCGCGCAGGTCCTGGACGAATTGCGGGGCGCCCGTGCCATTGGTCTGCCCGGCGACAAAGTTGAGGACGCCGGCGGTTATGGATTTTATCAAATTCCCTGATTCTATGAAGGCGAGCGGCTCAAGCACGTACTTGTCGACCTGGAGAGCAGCCGTCGAAGCGGCGGTCGCAATGTTCGCCACTTTGCTTAAGGTGCTCGAGACCTGCGTAATGATTTCCGGAACATCGCCATTATAGTCGTTCGCGTGTGCCACACGCGGGGCCGCGAGGAATGCGCCCGAACCCGTCGCAACTACGAGGACGACCAACAGAAGAAGCATGGCGACGGAACGGTGCATCATGGTTTCGTGCTAGAGGCTGCCTCCGTCGCAGCGACACTCGAGACGATATTGAGAAATGCTGCTCCAGGGCTCCCCGAAGGCAGCACGACATCAGCGCTTTGGTACGTACTATCCAGTTTGATGAGCGCATCGCCGAGCGCGAGTACATCGTTCGGGTATTCATTTATGGCGAGCATGGCTCGGATGGGGTCCTTCGTTACCAGAGTAAAATCCTGGATTGCCTCCGAAAGCCGCGCGAATGCATTTATGAGATTGAGGTCATCCTGAGCGAGCGTTTGCGGCACCGGGAGCGCCGAAAGACCTACTGCGACTCGGCGATAATCCTTCGCGATGATCGCAATCTCGTCAAGCGCCGTTGTGTCATTAGTATTCTGGAGCGCCTCGGACAGATACTCGACCTCGCTCTTAGCGGTTGCTCCACTTGCGCGCTGAGTCAATACCGCGCCGGCGGCTTGAGCATAGGCAATCATCGCGTCTTTTCCTGGGACAGACACGGTCAGGTCGCTCATCTGCTTATAGTCTGGCGTCGGCGCTACGGATTGTGCGAGATCGGCCAATGTCTGTTGCGCGATTGCGTTCAATTGCGATTGCGAAAGCGGCTGTCCGCCATTCTGCTCCTTCGCATTTGCGTACTGCATGAAGAAATCCTTCGCGAAGACATCGGTGAGCGTGCCGCTCGCGGGAGCCGGGCCGAGCGAGGAGTCGAGAAGCGTCGTCGTCGCGGTTGTCGAAGCCGCGCTCGGCAGGTCGACGACCGCCTTCGGGACGATGAGTCCTTTCGCGACCGCCTCACCGTCCGTCATACCGAGATGGAAATAGTCCGTGGTCGTCGCGTTGACGGGGATGCCGTATAGGATCTTCTCCCAGTCGGGCAACCCGTCGCCGTTCGAATCTTTCGCCGCTATTTCCGCGAGCAATTGGCTCTCGGTCGACGCCTGCGCTACCGGAGGGTTCGCGATGCCGCGCGCAAGGACATAGGCGCCCGCCACAAGCACGATCGAGAAGAGCGATGCGGCGAATACGCGCCAATTCCGTAGTATCGGCCCCATAGTACAAGAAAAGTATACCTCGTCGCGCGCTCCTCCGGAGAGGATTCCACCTTCGCGAGCTGCATAACGCGCGGCTCTGACGCGATTATGCGCGTACGAGCGAGAGCCAGGCGGCGAGCGGAAGATCTTCCGCACGAGCCGTCTCGGGAACGCCAATCGCGGCAAGCGCGCCCCGCTCCTTGAGCCCGGCCTCCTGCAAGTTTGAGGCAAGCAGCTTGCGCTTATGGGAAAACCCGGCGTGAATGAGCGCGAAGAATCGCGCCTCTTGCGCCGGCGTCGCGAACGCGTCGCGCGAGATATGCGTGATGGTGAGCACCGCCGAGTCCACCTTCGGCACGGGCTTGAACGCGCCTCTCGGCACGGTGAAGACATACCGCGGCGTTCCGAACGCCTTCACCGAGAGCGAGAGGACGCTTTCCTTCTTCGCCCGTGCGATGCGCTCAGCCACTTCCTTCTGAACGAGAAAGGTTATGGATTCCGGCTGCACGGGTGCCTCAAGGAAACGCCGCATGAGTTCGCCGGTAAGGTAGTACGGGATGTTCGCGACGATCTTGTAGGAACCGGAGAAATAGTCGGCGGGGTCAAGCGCACGGACGTCGCCTGTGACGAGTACGAACGTTCCGTCAGCGAGCTCGCGCGCGAACGTTTCCTCAAGCGATGCCGCGAGCTCCCGGTCTGCCTCGACGGCAACCACCTTCCCGGCGCGCGAAAGGAGCGCCCGCGTGAGCATGCCGGTGCCGGGCCCTATCTCGAGCACCGCGTCGGTACGGCTCAGTGCCGCGGCGTCCGCAATGCGCGCAGCGGTCGACTCATGCATGAGGAAATTCTGGCCGAGCGATTTCTTAGCGCGTATCACGATAGGGATACACTAGCGGTACTTGGGGCTTCGCGCCACTCGACCGCTCAGTAATCGATGACCGATTCTCCGTCATCCTCGTCATACACGACCAGCGAACGATCTATGTCCGCAAGGAACGAGGAAGGCTCCGAAAGGAAATCGCTGCCGTAGATCTTTCGCATGCGCGCGAGCGAGAGATAGAGCCGATCCTTGGCTCGCGTCACCGCCACATAGAAAAGCCGGCGCTCTTCCTCATCGTCGCGTTCCCCTTCTCCCATGCCGTCGTGCGGGAAGAGCCCCTCCTCCATCCCGGAAACGAATACCGCCTTGAACTCGAGCCCTTTTGCCGCGTGCACGGTCATGAGCGTGACACCGCGCTTCTCAGTGCGGTCCATCTCATCCTGGTCGCTCGCAAGCGCCGCTTCCGCAAGAAAATTCGCAATACCGTCCTTCCCCGGGAGTCCGTCGTAGCGCACCGCCACGCTCGCAAGTTCTTCGACGTTCTCGAAACGCTCGCGATCTTCCTCGTTCCCCTCTTCGAAGAGGGCGCGGCGCATGCCGCTCTTCTCGATTACGAGCTTCACGAACTCGCTCGGAATCATCCGTTCCGCCGCGCGGACGAGTTCTTCGATCACGCTCTCGAACTGGACGACCTTCGCTGCTTCTGCATTCTTGAGCGATCCGCGCTGTCCTGCGGCGAGTTTCGCGAGCGTTACCCTGCCTATCCCGCGCGGCGGGCTGCCCGCCGCGCGTACCCTGTCCGCCTCGCGCGCAGGGTCGAGCGCAAGGCGGATCCAAGCGAGCGTATCCTTCACTTCCTTTCGATCGAAGAAGCGCGTGCCGAGAAGCTTGTAGGGGACTCCCTCGCGCAACAAGCCCTCCTCGAGCGCCCGGGACTGGAAATTCGTTCGATAGAGGATCGCAATCTCTTCGGGCGCGGTGCCCGCCCGCAGGAGATTCTTGATCTTCCGCGCTATCCAACGCGCCTCGCGTTCAGCATTGATCGCTGCATGAATCACGATCGGCTCGCCAGTACCATTGTTCGTGGTCGAGCGCTTCTCTTTGCGGCGCGTGTTGCGCTCGATTATCGCGTTCGCCGCCTCGACGAGGTTTTTCGTCGAACGATAATTCTGCTCGAGGACAATGGTCTGCGCATCGGGATACTGCTTCTCGAACTCAAGGAGATTTTCGATGGTGGCGCCGCGCCAGGTGTAAATGGTCTGGTCGATATCGCCTACGACAAACAGGTTCCGATGATTCGCCGCGAGAAGGTTCGCGAGACAGCCCTGCAGCGCGTTCGTGTCCTGGTACTCATCTATGTGAATGTACCGCCACCGTTCCTGAGCCGCCGCAAGGACATCCGGATGCTCTTCGAGCATCCGGACCGGGCGCACGATGAGATCGTCGAAGTCGAGCGCCTTCTCCCGGGCGAGCGCTTGTTCATAGGCCTGCCACGCCTCAGCGACAATACGTGATCCGAAGCTCGAGCGCGCTTGTTTCTCGTAGAACTCGCGCACGGAGATGCCGGCCCCTTTCGCGCGGCTGATGCGTCCCATGACCGCGCGCGGCGAGAGCTCTTTCGTCGAGACATCGAGCTTCTTGAGCGCGTCGGCGATGATCTTCTCCGAATCATCCCGGTCGTAGACGCTGAAGTAGCGGGGAACCCCGATGATAGCGCCATAGGACTCGAGCAATTCGCGACCGAGCCCGTGGAAGGTCGCCACGAACGGGAGTCCCGCGGGCGCGCCTCTCCCTCTCGGTTCTTCTTCACCCGCGCCAAGCATACTGCGGAGACGCTCTCTCATCTCGCGTGCCGCCTTATTCGTGAAGGTGACCGCAAGAATAGCCTCCGGCGCGACGCCTCCGCGGATGAGCTCATAAATCCGCGCCGTGAGCACACGGGTTTTCCCGGAACCCGCCCCGGCGAGGACCGACACGGGCCCGTTACGCGCGAGCACGGCCGTTTTTTGGGCGTCTTTCAATCCGTCAAGATGCTTCACCCGTGAAATATACCCTACACATCGCTATCCCCAATCACGCGTGTACCAGAGAGGCTGGAAGCCCTTGCGTATTCGACCAATCCGTATCCTTATACCCCTCTCCACACCTCGAGAGGAACCGCATTGACCCGGGGTCGATCTTGGCTATACTTGCCCGTATCGGCTGTAACGGAAGTATGAAAGAAATGGCTTATATAAGCCATTTTTGTAGTAAAGAGTCTGGTGAGAGCACCGCGCTTTCGGGTGCATCCCGGATTCCATCGGAGGCACGATCGTTTGTCCTTCCCTTCGCTTATCAAGACCCAACCGCAGCTTTCCGAAGAGGGTTCCAGTAACCCGTTTCGGAATCCACATAAGGTGATCGAGCAGGTGGCGATACTTCTCGCCGGCTTTGCGCTCATAGCCATAGCCGCGGCATTCCTGCCAACCCGCGCGCACGCGTTTTGGCCGTTTTCGTCGAACGCGAACGCCGCATCAAACGGCATCATCCCGAGCTCCTCCACTCCTGCGCTCGTCGCTCCCACGAACGCGAACGTAAACGCGGGCGCTACGCTCGCACTTGCGACTGATGATTCCGCGCTCATGGGCTACGGCAGCCCTTCCGGGAACATACCCGACGTCATCGCCACGCCCTCCGCCGATCAGATTTCCGTATATGTCGTGCGCCCAGGTGATACGCTCTCCCAGATCGCCGCGATGTATGGCGTCTCTGTGAACACTATCGTATGGGCAAACGACCTCAAGAGCACGCGCGACGTACACCCGGGCGACACGCTCATCATCCTCCCCATCTCGGGGATCGAACATACGGTCGCGCAAGGCGATACGCTGAAGTCGCTCGCAAAAAAGTATGGGGCGGATTCCACGGAAATCGCACAATACAACGGTCTTGACGCATCGGCTCCGCTCGCCGTCGGTTCAAGCATCATTATCCCGGGAGGAGAACTCACCGCACCGGGCGTTTCCTCGGTCGCCGGGAACACCGCACGGGTGAAGGGAGGCAGGGCACCTGCGGAGCCGTACCTCGGCGGCACCGGCCCCCTCTACGCCTCCTATTACCTGAGCCCCGTTGCAGGCGGCATACTGACCCAAGGACTTCATGGATGGAACGCCGTCGACATCGGCGCGCCGCGCGGCACGCCGATTCACGCGGCGGCTGCCGGTACGGTGCTCATCGCTCGCGACAACGGCGGTTGGAACGGGGGCTACGGGAACTACGTGGTGCTGAAACACAGCAACGGAACCGAGACGCTTTACGCGCACATGTCCGCTCCGGCCGTGCACGCAGGAGAGATCGTTTCCCAAGGACAGACCATCGGCTACGTCGGCATGACGGGCATGACCACGGGCCCCCACGTTCACTTCGAGATCCGCGGAGCCAAGAACCTGTTCGCGGCGACCTGCCGCGTAGGAGAAGCCGTCTCCGGCTACTCCTGCAACTAGGGCTTCCGTCACTCGAAACCGAACAGTCCCTTCGGACGGTACGCGAGCGCTTCAAAGAGGTGCTCGGGTTCGACGGTTTCGCTGCCGGCGAGATCCGCGACGGTTCGCGCAACGCGCATGCTGCGGTGATAGGATCGGGGCGAGAGGTCGAGCCGCATCGCCGCGGCGGAAAGCGCTCGTTTCGTTTCTGGCGTCCATGCGGCATCTTCATCGAGCGAGCGCCCGGAAAGCGCGGCGTTCGTCGCTCCGGCAACGCCGGCGCGGCGTGCAGCGCGCTCGCGGGCGCGCATGACGCGGGCGCGAACCGTGTCGGATGATTCGCCCGTCGCGAGCTCCGCGAGCCTCTCATGCGGCACATGCGGCACCGCTATCCAGAGATCGAGACGATCGACGATGGGACGCGATATCTTCCGCGATTGCTTGCGCGCCTCGCGCAGCGCGACATCCGAATCCGCGGAAAGCGTATCCGCCGGATTCATTGCGGCCACGATCATGCAGTCAGCCGGGAACGTCACCGTTGCGCGTGCGCGCGAAACCGTTACCACCTTATCCTCGAGCGGCTGTCGCAGCGCCTCGAGCGCACGGGCGTCGAATTCGGGAAACTCGTCGAGAAAGAGGACGCCCTTATGAGCCAGCGTTACCTCACCCGCTTTCGGGAACGCGCCGCCTCCGACTATCGCGACGTGCGAAACGCTGTGGTGCGGTGACCTAAACGGCGGCCAGGCGATTGGTTCTGCCGCAGAAAGAAGACCCGCCGTTGAATGAATCGCGGTGACCTCGAGCATTTCCCCCTCAGTGAGCGGCGGCAATATTCCGGGGAGCGCCCGCGCAAGCATAGTCTTCCCGGTGCCCGGAGGACCGTAGAACACGAGATTGTGTCTTCCGGCCGCAGCGATCTCGAGCGCGCGCTTCGCGCTCTCCTGACCTTTTACGTCGGAGAGATCGACGGCCGGCCGCGGTGCGCGAAGCGGCGGCAATCCTTTGCGGGACGCGAGGCGTCTCTCGCCTTTCAGGTGCCGTACGAGTTCCGCGAGCGTGGCGGGCGCGTGCACGGTGGTCCCGCCGACGAGCACCGCCTCTCGCACGTTCTCGTTCGGAACGTATACGGTCTCCATGCCCGCGCGCTTCGCGGCAAGTACCTGCGGAAGTACGCCCCGAACCGGCCGGAGCGCGCCATCGAGCGCCAATTCTCCTATGAAAAGGGTCGTCGCGGGGACGGCGTCGATGTCGCCGGCCGCAATGAGATACGCGACCGCAAGCGCGAGATCATACTGCGAACCTTCTTTTTTCAGGTCTGCCGGAGCGAGGGACAGCACGATGCGCTTATTCTGCTGCTTCGGGCTCTTGAATCCGGCGTGCCGTATCGCGGCTGAAATGCGGTCGCGCGCTTCTTCGACGGCCTTGTCGGGAAGCCCCACGATCGAGAATGCATGGAGCCCGCGCGTGAGATCCGCTTCTACTGTCACGATTTCTGCGGCCGCGCCGACCGGCTGCGCGGCGTGCGTCTTCGCGTATCCGCTCTTCTCGTCGCGCTTCTTTCTGGCAGGAGGTGCGAGCTCGGCCATTACTGCATTAAAACACGGCCCGCGGCTTCGCCGCGGGCCGTTCGGGACAACCTCCCGAGCTTATGATTCGCGCATATGTTCCCGACACGTTGTCGCGGCCGGGTCGGCTGCGAGCCGCGCTTCTTCGATCTTCTTCCCGCAGATAGCGCAGGTGCCATACGTTCCCTTCCCCAAGCGTTCGAGAGCGGCAAGGACCGCATCATACCGCGCCTCAAGATCATGCAGTATAGCGGCCTTCTGTTCCCGCTCGACCACGATGTCCGCCTGGTCGACGAGATCCGCCTCGCCGCTGTCTGTCGTCGGAGCGATCTCCCAGTCATTCGGGACAGCGGGATTTCGCTGCCCGACGCTTCCCATGCGCGACTCAAGCCGTTCTTTCTCCTCCTCGAGGCGTTTTTGGTACACGGGCGTAGTCATGCCCGACAATATACCAGAGAACCGGACGTCAAGCGCCGAACCTTATTTCTTCGAGTTCGCGAGGCGGCTCAGAATCTCCGTGAATGCGTTCTCATCTCTCGCGATGACGAGCGTATGCTGATCCCAGTATCCGTACACGATGAGCGGGCGTCCGTACGCGTCGAAGTACGCGCGCGCGTCATGGTTCGCGATGGTCACATCCTCGAATCCCGGCGTCGATGTCGCCGTCATCGTAGAGGTCGCTGCGAACGCGCGCGGGGTCGTTGATGCTGGCGTCGTGCTTGTCGCCGACAATGGCGGCGCGAGCGGTGGGTAGAGCGCGGGAAACGCGCTCAGCATCTGCGGCTCCCACGCAAGCATGCCGGAGAAGGTTTCGCTGTATGAATCGACTGAGAGGATGAAGAAAGGGGACGAAACGCCTCCGGCATTCACGATGCCTGCCATGCTCCCTGCTGGATTTATGTTGCGCAGGAGCTCCCCTGGAGCCGGGAGCTCGAGCGCGCTGAAAACGCTCTCCGTAGTGGAAGCGCTTGCCGGAAAATGAAGGAAACGAATGGCGCCGTTCGTAAGCGGCGTCCGCATCGATTCGGCGATCATTCCCGCGAGCGCTGATCCGGACCCGCTCACGATTTGATCCGTATCTACAAATATCGGCGCCGAGACGGTCGGCGCGAGCACTACCGGAACGGGGATCGACGCATACCGCATGTAGCCCCAGTACGCACCCGCAGCGCCAAAGAGGATAAGCACCGCGCCTGCGATAAGATAGCCGGCATTCCCGTGTGAATGACGCGTTCGGGCTGCGAATGGAGAGAACCCGGCATCCTGTTCCGCAGCAAGCACGGTCGCGGCGGAAGCTTCCGTATCCTTCATGCGCTCGGTAAAATCGCCGCGGTAGGTGTGTATCGGGGATGGCGCTTCAGATGCTCTCTCGATCGGTTCCGGCGGCGGCGTCTCTTCAACCGCCTCCGCGGGCGGTTGCGGCGGGAGCACGCTCCCGGCGACGAGGCGCGCTTGCGGGGCGAGCATGTCGGGGATGTCCGGTTCCTGCGCCCTCGCCATCTCCACGGATACCGGTTCTGTCCGCGTGTCCGGCTCAGGAACGGGCGGCGGCGGAACTGGCAGAGGCGTTGACGGTACACTCATGCGCGGTTCGGACTGCGGCGGCCGTGGTGGCACCGCCGGGTGCATCATCGTTTCTTTCGATGCGGCGACATTGCCGGCCTCGCGCTCCTGGTCGGCATACGGGACAAGATCTGGGCGCTTCCCCGCTTTGACCTTCTCCATGTCCGCAGCGAACGTACGGATGAAGCGCGCCGGCTCCTTCGCGTTCATGTGCTCGTCGGTAACCGCATTACCGGGCGGGTGAGGTACCTCTGCCATTTCGTTTAGTGTAACGTATGCTCCGCGTCACGCAGCACACCTATAAACACACGCGGCCCCAGAGGGGCCGCGTGTGTTTATGCTGCTTCTTTATCGAGAACGTATCGTGAACCGCTTCGGATCGTCACACATGTCAGTGAACGCGTGCGCTGCTTCCTTGAGCTTCCCGGATGACGATTTCCCGAAGGAGATGACCTCGACCTGGCATCCTTCATGGAGATCGAGGTACTGGATGAGCGGTACGAAGTCGCCGTCGCCCGTGACAAGGACGACCGTGTCAAGCTTCGGCGCGAGCTTGACCGCGTCTATCGCGAGCCCGACGTCCCAGTCAGCTTTCTTTGCGCCATCGGCGAAGATCTGGAGATCCTTCACTTTGGTTTCGATTCCCATCTTGGTGAGCGCATCGAAGAAGTTCTTCTCGTCGCCGGCCTCCGTCTTGATGACGTAGGCTATCGCACGTACGAGAATGCGCCCTCCGACCGCTTCCTCAAGAATGTTCGAGAAGTTCACGCGAGCCTTGTAGAGATGCTTGGCGCTGTGGTAGAGATTCTGCGTATCTATGAAAACCCCTACGCGCTGCGCCGGATGTTTGATGACTGCCATAAGTAAAAACTATTCAGAGTAAGAGCATGCGGCCGATTGTGCGGCGCGCTGCCCCGGAATTTCTATTAAAATCTTGCGGCAAGATTACCGCAGACCCATGATACCACCAGCGCCGGCCGGAGCCCGCGCTTCCTCCTACTTCTTCAATCCCAGTTTCTTAACGACCGCGTTATATTTCCGCTTGTCGTTATTCTCGAGATAGCGCAGGTGCGAGCGGCGATCGGCCACCATCTGCAAGAGCCCCCGGCGCGAATGGAAATCCTTCGGATTATGCTTCAAATGCTTGGCCAGCTCATCGATCTGCTTGGAAAGCAGCGCGACCTGAACCTCCGGAGAACCGGTGTCCGCATCGTGGCGGGCGGCATTTTTTATTACTGCCGCCTTTTTCTTAGTGGTAAGCATGTGCGGGAACCTTACCACACCTTGCCAAATCGCGCAAGTGTGCCGGAGTCCCCACAGCCGGGGCCGACAGCAGCCCCGGCCGCCCTCGAATCCGCTCAGATTGCGTGAATGTGCGCACAATATGAGTGTTATCCTAAACGCAATGGACGCCGAGTCAGCGAAACGCCAGTTTCTCGAATACATAGAAATCGAGCGCGGTCGCGCCGTGAAGACGGTCGAAAACTACGATCGCTATCTCACCCGCTATTTTGCGCAGATGGAGATACGGAAGGTTGCGGACATCTCTGAACAGAACATCCGCGACTTCCGCATGTGGTTGAACCGCCAGCCCGGTTCCGGGCGCGACTCGATGAAGCGCCGCACCCAGAACTATTACATGATCGCACTACGCGCCTTCCTCAAATTCCTTCGGAAACGCGGGGTCGACGGCATATCCCCGGAACGCATCGAGCTCGCGAAGCTGCCCGAACGCCATCTCGACCTCATCTCAAACTCGGAACTTGACCGTCTTATGGGAGCTCCCGCAAAAGCGCTGGTTACCGAGAAGGACGAGTGGAAACGGCTCGCTCTCCTGCGCGATAGGGCTATTCTTGAGCTCCTCTTCTCTACCGGATTGCGCGTTTCCGAACTCTGCGGCCTCGACAGCGACCTCGACCTCGCGCGCGATGACCTCTCGGTGCGCGGCAAGGGCGAGAAAGTCCGGGTCGTATTCCTTTCAGATTCAGCAAAGGAGGCCGTGCGCGCCTATCTGAAAGCCCGCACGGACATGGAGGAAGCGCTCTTCGTCGACGGCCGCCCCAAGTCGCTTCACCGCATCACGCCCCGTGATATCCAGCGGCATATCAAAAAGTACGCGGCAATGGCCGGCATTACGAAGAAGGTAACGCCGCACGTACTGCGTCATTCCTTCGCAACCGACCTCCTCTCGAACGGTGCGGACATCCGTTCCGTACAACAGCTCCTGGGCCATGCGTCGATCAATACGACCCAGATCTACACACACGTCACCGACGCTCACCTGCGCGAGATCCATAAGCGCTTCCATTCGAAACGGTAATGCTCCTACGTTTGTGCTATAGATATAGCGGGGACAGGAGGTTATGGATGAAAGGAGGTTCCCATGTCGCGCTACTGCGAATGCGGGCGATTTATCGTGATTTTGAAAAGACGCGGCGGGCGTATTTCCGACAATGAGCACAGCCTATGCCGGCAGTGCTACCGGTCGCACCAAGACTCGACGCGCACACACTCATAAGCTCCGAAGAGGCTCTGGCTTCTGTCGGAGCTTCTTCATCATTATTTTGCGTTAGAATGCGCACATGCGAATCGTTTCGTGGAACGTGAACGGCATCCGAGCCGTATGCAAGAAGGGAGAATTCGCTCCCTTCCTGAAGAAACTCAAGCCGGACGTCGTCTGCCTCCAGGAGACGAAGGCTGAGCAGCACCAGTCCCCTATCGATCTCCCTGAGTACGAAGAATTCTGGAATTCGGCCAAGAAGAAAGGCTACAGCGGCACGGCCATCTTTTACAAGGGGACGCCGGAGAATGTCCTTTACGGCATCCCGGAAGATATCGCGAAGAAGTACAAGCTCGACGATGATGGCTATGGCGACCTGAACGAAGAAGGTCGTGTCATCGCGCTCGACACGGGAAAGATATGGATAGTCTCGGTATATACCCCGAATTCTAAAGACGACCTATCCCGGCTTCCATTGCGCCACAAGCAGTGGGATCCTGCCTTCCTTACCTACATGAAGCGCCTCGAGGAGGAAAAACCCGTTATTTTCTGCGGCGATCTGAACGTCGCCCACCACCCCATCGATCTCGCTCACCCGAAGCAGAACGAAGGAGAGCATGGCTACACAAAGGAAGAACGCGAAGGAGCGGATAAGATGGAAACGGCCGGTTTTATCGACACGTTCCGCCATTTCCACCCGAACGAACCTGAAAAATACACCTGGTGGAGCCACTGGCAGCATGCTCGCGAGCGTAATGTAGGGTGGCGCATCGATTACATATTCGCGAGCGCAGCGCTCGCAAAGCACTTGAAACGTGCGGACATCCATCCTGAAATCATGGGCTCCGATCACTGCCCTGTCTCACTCGATTTGGAATAAATAAAGGACATTCCTAAAAGACAATATCCACAGCTACCGTATTTACATTGTCTTTTACGAGAGTATCCTGCATGAAGGAGGAGAGATGAGCCCTGAGTTTTCGGCGCCTCTCTTTCGAGTTGTTCCTTCTAGCACATTCCGATCCGTAGCTCTCCTGTTCGCGAACCTACTAACGGTCATCGCGGCGTATCCGCTCTTACAAAGATGAGTCAGGATTCGCGCTACAGCGAAGCACATTCAAGAGACCGCCCTATTTCTCCTGGCCTAGGCACTAATTAAAGCCCCCCGCTCTTTCGCCGCCTAGCCAACCTTGGGCGGTCTTCTTATTTCTCTATAGTAGTTTCACATAGTAATGTTACACGCGAAACGATTGCTCCCCACCTGACTGATTGTTTCGCGTGTAACAAATTCAGCTTTAGCAGACGTGGTGCCGCTCCATTATTGCCCTGACTTCCTCGTCCTCACGCTTTTCACGTGCCTTCTTACCGGCTTCCCCGAGTGCCTTAAGCTCGGCAGCGGGAAGCTTACGGAGTTCCTCAGTGCGCGCATCGAGATATTGCTCCGTATTTCGCGTTGGATCATCGAGAACCTCTTCGAGGAGCGCATGGAGCAGGAAGCCAATCTTTGGCCCAGGTTTCTCGTGGAACGTCTCCATGATGCGATTCCCATCAGTCTTCAGCATTGCGACTGAAATTGGATCGCGAAGCGCCTGGTCTACCATGGCCATGTATTTACGGAGCCGAAACGGCTGCTCTTTTGGCCGACCAGTTCCGATTCTGTCACAGATACGGAGCTTGAGGAGATCGTCGATATTCTCGGTGCCTACATTCGTTATAATTCGGCGTACCGCGGACAAAGTCACTTGGTCCGGGTCCGAGAAGAACATGTGCCAACGGACTAGCTTGACGATCTTTTCGATTGCTTCGCGTGAAAAGCGTAGGTCTTCGAGTGCCTTCTTTGTTACACGTGAACCAACCACGTCATGTCCATGAAAGGTCCAGTCCCTCTTTTCGTCCGACCAGCGTCGGGTCTCGGGCTTCGAGATGTCGTGGTAAAGCCCAGCAAGACGAATATCGAAGGACCAGCCCTTATCCGCGGCGTGCTGCATCGTGCGGAGATTATGTTCAAAGACATCATAGGAATGCGCTTGGTTCTGGCTCACACCAATGCCGCGAATGAGATCCGGAACGATGAACTCAAGCAGTCCCAGTCGGTTACAGAGGACGAGCGCCTCCATGGGTTGGCTAGACTTTAGGATGCGCACAAACTCATCACGAATTCTTTCACGTGAAACATGGCCTAAATGCTTACTATTATTGGCAATTGCCGCCGCCGTATCGCCATCGATCCCGAACCCCAGCTCGGCAACAAGTCGAACGGCGCGCATCATGCGCAGCGCATCCTCGCCAAAGCGCTCCGTAGGATTACCCACCGTGCGGAGTATCTTGTCCTTTATGTCCCTTTGTCCCTCATATGGATCCACGATTTGTCCTTTTGACTCATCGAGAGCTATCGCATTGATGGTGAAGTCGCGCCGAGCAAGGTCCTCCAGCAGCGAAGTCCCGAATGCGACCGTGTCCGGCCGACGACGGTCAGAGTATTCAGACTCAAGGCGGTAGGGAGTCGCCTCGATTATCTCGGTTCGTTCGTCTCCAGACCCGGTTTTCACGCCCACGGTACCGTAGTCATTCTCATAAAAGGACTCGGGGAACAGGGCCTGCATCTGCTCGGGGGTGGCGTTGGTCGTCACATCCCAATCTTTCGGCTCCCGACCGATGAGGAGATCGCGGACGCAGCCGCCCACGAGATACGCCTCGTACCCGGCCGTCCTCAGCGTCCCTGAAACTTTACTGACCTCCTCCGGAACGCGGAATTGCATAGCGGAATCCTAGCATAAAAACACGGCATTTCTGTGGTATTGTCCATGTGCGCCCCGGTGGTGAAATGGATATCACGACTGTCTTCGGAACAGTTATTCTGGGTTCGAGTCCTGGCCGGGGCACACGAATTCATCCACCTAATTCTTATCTACTTGCACGCCTCATTTCCGGACTCCTTTTGGTATACTGGACAGGATGCGAAAAGATAAGGAAATAGCTACCCGCATGCGGAATCAGGGTAAAAGCTACCTAGAGATCCATGCGGCATTACAAATCCCGAGAGCAACGCTGTCTGATTGGTTCAAGGATCTTGATTGGTCGAGGAATGTACGGCACCGACTCGCGCGTATCTCAGCCGAAGAGGGTGCAGTGCGTCTCCAAGAACTGAGCCGGGTGCGCGGGCAACAGCTCAAGCGCGCCTACGAGACCGCCGAATCCGAAGCGCGTGCGGAATTTGAAAATCTGAAATATCACCCCGCGTTCATAGCGGGCGTACTGTTGTACTGGAGAGAAGGGGCAAAGAGCCCACGGACTAATGTCCAGCTTTCAAGCTCCGATCCTGCACTGATACGCTTGTTCTATTTCTTCTTACGCGAGGTGTGTGGCGTTCCAGAAGATAGGATTACTGGCCACCTCCTGCTTTACCCTGATCTTGAGGAAAAAGTGTGCAGAGCCTATTGGGCTCAGAAGTCCGGGATGCCCTGGGGGAAGTTCTCAAAGAGTGTGCGCGTGAAGGGCAGGCGCCAGACGCGTCGGCTTACCTGGGGCGTCTGCACGATCACCGCTTCAAGCGTGTATCTGAAGCGAAAGATGCTCGTGTGGATGGAACTTCTTCCACAGGAATTGATGAAATGGGAATATTATGCAACTATATCTCCCGACCTCTCATAAGGGCTGGTCAGGCGGCCATGGTTTAGTGGTAGAACGCGTCCTTGCCAAGGACGAGACCCGAGTTCGATTCTCGGTGGCCGCACCAAAAGGAGAGCAGGGAAGGTATTCCTCATACCCGCAAGAGTTCACGAAAGGATTTTGACGGAACGATCAGTTTTATAGCGCAAAAACGGCCCTTCTGAGCCGTTTTTGCGCTATAAAAGCCCATTGCATGCCTGTTGATAAAAGAGTGGATATGGGGATAAAGGACTGACCTTTTGTCTACTTTTTCGCCGAATCCCGAGAAATACTCCCATTCTGCGCTGTTATCATTAAAGCCATGAAACTTTTCGGTCAAAGCCGAAAAGAACTTGGGGATCTCGGCGAAAAAGTCGCTGCGGAGTATCTCCATCGGCACGGCTTTCTCATTGTGGCGCATAATGTGGCCCGTAAGACGGGTGAGATCGATCTCATCGCGCGCAAAGACAAGATCATGCACTTCGTCGAGGTGAAGACGATCGCCTGCGAGGCGTTTCCCGGAGAACAGCACACGCTCGATGAGTACGATCCTTCAGTGAACCTGCACGAGGCGAAAATCCGGAAAGTGGCGCGGACCGCCGAGTGGTACATGGCCGAACGTGACCTCGAGAACGAGTGGCAGGTGGACGCGGTCCTCGTCTGGCTGCGGAAGCGGGACGGGCGGGCATACGTGCGGTATCTGCCGCAGATCGTGTGATATCGGGCCGCCGAGAGTCGAACTCGGTCAACATCCTCCCAAAGGATGCGTACTACCGTCATACGCCGGCCCGTGCAGAGGAATCCTAGCAGGTTTAGGCGGTTGACACATCCGTCGCGGTCGCCTACACCAAGAGTATGGCCCCGTTACCGTTAAACCTTTCTGCATCGTATTTCGGGAATCCGCTCTCCCAATACTTCTGGGCGCTCTTTGCGGCCGTAGTGTCGGCAGTCATCTTCTCGTGGATACAGAAGTTGCTTATATGGCGGTTCGAGCAGTGGACGGTCAGCTCAGCCAACACGATAGACGACGCGATTCTTACCATGGTTACGGCGATACGACCGCCATTCTACTGGTTCCTCTCGCTTTACATCGGCATCAAGATGCTTTCGCTGCCGGATATCGTCGTCGCCATCGTGAACGGACTCATGCTCGCTTGGGTGCTCTATTTTGCCGTGCGCGCCGCTTCGAAGGCGCTCGAGCTTATCCTCACTCGCGGCGTGAAGAACGAAGGCGAGCGCGCCGCACGACACCTGCTCATCGTGATGGGGAACATCTGCCTCTGGATATTCGCATTCCTCCTGCTCCTGCAGAACGTCGGCATAAACATCACCTCCCTGATAGCAGGGCTCGGCATAGGCGGCATCGCGATCGCGTTCGCCCTGCAAAACATCCTCGCCGACCTCTTCAGTTCATTCGCGATTTATCTCGATAAGCCGTTCGAGGCAGGTGATTTCATCATCGTGGGCGCTGAGATGGGAACCGTCGAGCGCGTCGGCATAAAGACCACGCGGCTCGCGGCGCTCACGGGCGAGGAGATCTCCATAGCGAATCGCGACCTGACGTCCGCACGCGTACACAACTACAAGCGCATGCGGGAACGTCGCATCCAGATGGATTTCGGAATCACGTACGAGACCCCGGCGCCGACGCTCGCCGCCCTCCCGCCGCTTATAAGAAAGATGCTCTCGAACATCGAGGGTATCCGCGTGGATCGGGTGCACTTCGCCGGATTCGGCGCATCATCGCTCGATTTCCAGATGGTCTATTACGTGACCAGCGCCGACTACAACCAGTACATGGACCGGCAACAGGAGATAAATCTCGGACTCGTCGAACTATTCGCGCAGGAGAAGGTCTCGTTCGCCTATCCGACGCGCATGATCTACACCGCGAAAGCGTAGCCTCACGCCCCGATCGCGTTCAGGATGATCGTCTCAAGCGCCGAAGCGTCGCTCGAAAAT